>JBDROB010000037.1:0-10556 GCA_043810355.1 Candidatus Woesearchaeota archaeon | reverse complement strand
CGCTCTCAAGCCTCTGCTGAGGCTTTCGGGTCTCCTAACAGCTTATAAAAGGCTCAAGCCTTGCAGGCTTTCGACCCAAATTTTCTTCGCCAGGAGGTCAGTCACAAAATTTATGGTCTGCCTCAAATTTTGCTCCTTCCGCTCAGCTCAGAAAACTTCAGGGTAACGCCGATGTTAAAAAGGGGGTTGCTGCCTTAGTTCTTGCTTAATATTAATATCTTCAGTCGGATTTACCATATACTTTGCCCTTTTCGGTTAAACATACACATATTGATCGTACATTCTATTGTTTATTCTAATAATACAGCTGCTGCAATTACAGTAGTCCATAATCCATCTTTATTTGCTTCGGCAGATTGAGTTATATTTGTAGCTTTAAAAATATGGCCACTAGCCTTATAAATTTGTTCTCTTTCTTTCCAAGCAGTTTCAGGATCAAATTTAATACCTAAGGTTGTAGCAAGCATAGTTGCCGCTAAATCCTCAGCATATTCTCCTGCTTTGTTCATTGTTTCTCCAAATGAATGGTGTTCAGATAAGTAACCATATTTATTTCCATCTTTAGGAATAGCAATACCTATTGAGGAGGTTATCAATCTGTTTGGTTCATTTGTTTCAATTCTAGCCATAACACAGAAGGTAATTTGTCCTGCTTGTAATAATTTTAACCCTTTTTCTTTGGATATTATCTTACAATAAGGTGGCAAGATGGAAGACACATAAACCAAATTACATTTTTCTATGCCTGCATTTCTTAATGCTAATTCAAAAGAAGCTAATTTATCTTTATGTATTCCTACACCTTTTGTCAGAAATAGTTTTTTCGCTATCATATTAGAATAATATGTTAATCGATATATAAGGTTTATCATTCAATGTTTGGTATGGTGACTAATATCTTGTTTATCTTCTCTTAACTACGTGGTGGGCAAAATTCGTTCCTCTCCAAAATTTATTTTTCGAGGTCGGAATTTTGTGGGATATTTCAAAATTCCTTTGCTCTGAAAAATAAACTTCGTTAAATTCCGATATTAAATCCAATCAGAAATCAACATTAAAAAAAAGAAAGGGGCAAAAGTTTAAAAGTGGAGATATATTCTTAATAATTAGAGGTGAGGGGGTAATAAGATGGCAGGTAAAACTTTGATGGATTATGTCTCACTAGGCATTAGAACCCAATATGACTCTATTGAAAGCCAAAGGTCTGCATTAGAAAGTGCACAATCACCTGAACCGTGTTTTATTATGCATAGGGGATCATGGGATGCATCATTCGATGAAATCTCCGACACAATATGCAATGCTGTAGTTCAAGTTGCGCAAAATCCACAGCAAGCAGATATGCTGCTGGATGCTATTTTTAGTAGAGTTAAGATTTTACCCGGTGCATCAGGTGGAGATCACCACAATGGATACTATCAAGATTACGATGTCCAGACAGGGGAAGCTTTAAGTTTAGCAAATAATTCAAAAAGCCTTCAAGATAGTTTGAGTAGGGAATGAAAGGTATATTCATTCCGGTTTTTTAAACTCAATAGAGAAGAAAAGTGTATGATATAAATACTTTTGCCCTATAATATTTTTACCCAATTTGTCTTGGAAGATGGCATTTTAAAACACTTCCCTCCCCGAACTCCATTCCTTATTCGCTTCGCTCATAATATCATTTGTAGTTGTCAGTGTGTATATCAACAAAAGCTGTCCAACAATTCACAAAAAGGTATACTGCCTAACAAAAGAAGTAGGAATTTTGACAAAATAGGCTGTGCCAAAAGTTAAAACAACCCAAAAATCTTTCACGAAAAATAATTATGGGACAGCCCGCCAAGTTCACTCATGATTCTCCCAAATTTTTAAGTGTGGGTTGCCTCATCAAAAAAATTCCCTTAATCCCAATGTTAAATAAAATTGGATTTTGGCGCCTACTTATAGATGTTGTCATGATGGTCAAAATCTTCAAATGTAACAGTTTTTGTTGACTCATCTACAGAAAAAGCCAAGACAAAACTTCTATCAATATGAACTCGGTTCCAGTGTTGTAACGGTTTTCTTAAGTTCTTATAATGTTGTGGATTCAAAACAATCTCTTCAATCTTTTTCATGATAATATCATATTGTTTCTTGTTCTTCTTCACCAACTTAACTAGAATCCTGTCTAGTTCTGGTCTAATATCAACTGAATAAACCATCATTCATACCTTTTTCTTAGGTTAGCAACACTACCCACCTTGATGGCTTTTTGCTTCTGAATCCTTTTCGACTTTTCAATGTATTCAGGACGAAGTTCAGGTTCTAGAAGAACATCTTCATATTGCTCAGCCATCATGTTAATTGCTTCAGATTTATCATTTAGATCATATTTGGCCTTAACGATATTAATCACCCTATTCGTATGATTTGAAATGTTGATTATTGCTTGTACCATAACATCACCTTAATATCATATTAATATATAAATCTTTCGCAATTTCAGCGCCCAAACCCAACTCTCTCAATTCGTTCGAGCTCCGCTGCGCCCTCTTCCTTTCAGTCGTTGGGATAGATAACAAGCATTAACAGGAAAATCACTCAGCTCGCATTTTTCCCAAATCGCCTTCGGCAACTTCGTTTAATCCCGATGTTAGAACTCTAGTCAATAAATTTATATATTACTCTGTTCATATTTAATAATAGGGGGTGAAACAATGAAATCTGAAATAACTGAAAAATTCGCAGCTTTGATAACAGCCGCTTTTGGTCTGATTGCTGCTTTGGCATGGAATGATGCAATTAAAGCACTGTTTCAAGGTCCATGTGGAAGTGAGGGAGCAGGAGCTCTATGTGCGCTTTCATCTGGAGGGCCTTGGGTTTATGCAATAATTGTTACTATTCTTGCAGTGCTTGCCACAATATGGATTGCTCATATTGCTGAGAAGGCTAAATGATGTCTTGGGGCATAAAAATCTTTTCATGCAAAATTTTCCCATATATACAAAAAACATATATTTTTTTGCCCAGAAATATTTTGTTATTCTTGGGCGTTTTATGGGAAAATAATTTAACAGTAATTAATTTCAAGCTTCGAAAATAGACATCTAATCTTCTTATCAGAGGAAAAATCAGTCAAATATCTTGCTCCATTCCATCTTTTTCCTGTTTTCCCAATGTTTTTGATGGTAGACATAGCTTATGATCAATGGAAGGACACTTGTGGCTTCAGCATAGACCATCTGTTCATAGACTGTGTCAACCTTTCCCCATGATGCTGCTTCTTTAAGTGTTGAGCTTGAGCATGCTCCATCTCTGACATCTGCAACAGTGATTTGGATTGCATATTTATGCAATGGAACTTGTTTTCCAAGCACCTCAGCACATACAACTGTGTCTTGTGCAAAATTTTTAGGTGTTCCTCCGCCTATCATGAATAATCCTGAAGTTTTGGCATTTATCTTTATTTGCGTAAGCTCTCTGAAATCTTTTACAGAGTCTATAGAAACATGCTTATCAGGATTTTCATGTTGATGTAGCACAAGTCCAAATCCTGCGCTTGAATCAGAGAATGCTGGGCAAAATATAGGCACATTGTTCTCATAGGCAGCCTGGACTAATGAATCCTTCTTTTTTGAATTATTTACCAAATATTTTCCCATCTCTTTTATGAATTCTCTTGATGAATATGGTTTTGGCTCTAATGAGTCAGCTATCTTTTTTATTGTATTGTCGCATATCTGTAGTTCCTCTTCATCAATGTAAGTGTCATATATCCTGTCAATAAATTTCTCTCTTAGTTTTTTGTCATCTACAAATGGGCTGCCTTTGTAATGTTTGAATCCCAATGCTTCAAAAAAGTCCATGTCAACAATTGATGCGCCTGTTGCGACTATCACATCAATCATCTTGTTTTTTACCATGTCCACATAGATTTGCATGCACCCTCCTGCGCTTGTGCTTCCTGCCAGTGTTAATATGATTGTGCAATCTTTGTCATTGATCATCTTGTTTAGGATTTCTGCAGCTTTTGCAGTGTCCCTGCTTGTGAAGGACATGTCTTTCATAGACTCAATTATTATGGTAGAATCAAATGATTTGATGTCAATATGGTTTACTGTATCTTTTAATAGGTCTTTTTTACTCATTTTTCCTCCTCTCAAATTTATAGCTTAATATCTTATATATCAGTTTAGCAGCTAAAAAATCAGGTGCTTTATAATCTTTATTGGGGCAGAGTTCAACAATGTCACACCCAACAACCTCTTTTTGTTTGATAACTTCTTTTAATAGTTTCAGTGTCTCATACCAAAGTAATCCACCTGGTTCAGGTGTTCCTGTGGATGGCATTATTGATGGATCAAAGACATCAAGGTCTATTGTGATATAGACATGCTTTGGTAATTTCTTGATTATGTCTGCAATCCAATCCTTGTTATTCTGGATATCTTCTGCAAATACTACCCTTTTCTTGTCCATATGTTCTAGCTCATCTGAGTCCATGCTCCTGATGCCTACTTGGAATATTTTGGCATTTTCTTTTGCCCTTGCCATGACGCAGGCATGGTTATATCTTGAGCCATGGTATTCTTGTCTTAGATCTGAATGGGCGTCAAGCTGCAGTACACACATATCCTTGAATTTCTCAGAGTGCGCTTTGATTGCGCCGATGCTGACTGAATGTTCTCCGCCGATCACGACTATGAATTTTCCCCCTTGAAGATATTCTTTGACTTTTTTGCTCACAGTATCAGCAAGCTCTTCTGGTGTTAGGTTTCCACTGATGAACTTGTCTGTAAATATGCCTTTTTTGTAGACTTCTGAATCTGTTTCTATATCATAAAGTTCCATATTGGATGATGCTGTAATAATTGCTTCAGGGCCTTTATTAGCTCCTTTTATCCATGTGCTAGTCTTATCATATGGGACCGGGAGTATCACTATCTTTGAATCTTTTAATTTGCAAAAATCTTCAGTAAGGTCTCCAAAATTCATTTAATAGGTACCACATAATTTGTAAAACACATAGCTACTAAAGCTGTTCCAAACTCTTTCTTGGGTATAAAACTTTTCAAAATGAGTTTTGTGCCTTTTATTTCAAAATCCTCAGAAAAACCATTAAAATATAATTCTTTTAGGCTTTCATTCAATTGCTTGCCTGCTTCCTCTTCTGATAAGCTTCCATTGTATTCACATACCAATCCGCCATATTTTTCATTTGTTTTTTTATCATAAAGCCAGCCAAAGATTATTCCAGATGTAGCGCGTTCGCCTTTTTTGCAGTTTGAGACTGCCAATATTGTTTCCATGACTGATCCATGAATTAATTTTGCAGGTTTGTTAATTTCATTTGCTATTTTTGGCAGGATTGAAGAATAAGTCATTATATTGCACATTTCAATTCCAGCTTCCTTTAATGCAAGATGATAAGAACCTGCATGAATTGTTATATCGCTTTCCCCTTTACCTTTTGTAATAAAAAAATCCTTAGGGATTCTGCAACCAATAAGAATTTCATTTGATTTTATAGAATTAATTTTTGTAGTTGTTTTCACTTTTCACCTCACTCTTAGAATTAATTTATTATTATCACACGGTCTATATAGAACTTGATTACTCAAACCTACCACTTGGTTTTTGATAATTCTGTACATCTGCGTATTACGATAAATCTCCTCTCCCAATATATTTTATGAACCTAAAATTTGTTATTAGTATTTAAATCTTTAGTTTTTTACACCTCTTCTACTCTGTTCGAAAAGTCTCTGCCGGACTTCTTTTATTTTGTTCAGTTCAGCTTGAATTCGAACACAATTTTATAGACGGGAAATGAGCTAAAAAAAATCTAGAAAAAAAGAGGTTTATACCCCTAATTGTGCATCAGTCAATCCTTTCCTTTCTTTGATCTGCTTGACGATCTTCTCTTGTAGCTCAGCAGGCATTTTCTCAAACATCTGATCAACTAATGAGCTAGTTCCTCTTCCGCCAGTTGCACTCCTCAAATCACTGCTCCATCCAAACATCTCTCCTACTGGCATCTTTGCTTTTGCTGCCAATAAAATGCCTTCCTGATTCATCTCAAGCAATTGCCCTCTCTTATTATTGACAATCTTTGAGATTTCTCCCATAAAATCAGCTGGAGCATCAATAAGAAGTATTTGTTTTGGTTCAAGCATATAAGGGGATGCTGTCATAAAACTTCCTCTTATACCTTCTCTTACAGCTGGATATAGCTGTGCAGGTCCTCTATGGATTGCATCTTCATGCAGTTTGCAGTCTGTTAATATAACTTTAACTTTAGCGCATGGTTCTTTTGCCAAAGGCCCTGATTTCATCACATCTTCAAACATGTCAAGTACCATTTCAATGATCTCTCCAATATGCACAATTCCTCTAGTGCCGTCTATTAATATATTCCCATTATACACTTCTTTGACTTTGTCTGCTAATTTTGTATCCATTCCTGCGTTTGTGAATTTGTCTCTGATTGCCAGATCTCTTTTCTTGAATCTCATTTCTGGGATTTCCCCTTCCTTGATAAGATTATATATCTCTTCCTCAAGTGGTTCAACAACAAAGAATAGGTGATTATGCTTGTTTGGTGATTTACCCATTGCTTCCTGTCCTTTTTTAGCCACTGTTTCCCTATAGACCACAATTGGAGGGGAAGTGGTTACTTCAACTCCTTTCTCACTCTTGATTCTGTTTTCAATGACCTCTAGATGAAGTTCCCCCATTCCATGCAATAGGTGTTCTCCAGTTTCTTCATTGATCTCGATCTGGATAGTTGGGTCTTCTTTTCCGACTTGTTTCAGCACCTCTATCAATTTTGGAAGATCACTTGGCTTTTTTGCTTCTATAGCTTTAGTGATGACTGGATCAAATATGTGCTGAATTTTTTCAAAAGGTTCAGTTTCATTATTGGTTATTGTTTCTCCTGCAAATGATTTTATTCCTGATATTCCAATAATATTGCCTGCAGGTACATTATCTACAATCTCTCTTTTTGCTCCGTTATATATGAATACTTGCTGTATTCTTGAGTGTAGTTTTCCAAGATTTTGATATATTTCTGTTCCTTTTTTCATAGTTCCTGAGAATAGTCTGCCTGCTGATATCTCTCCAGCTTGTGGGTCAATGACTATTTTTGTGATGACAAAGAACAATGGTCCATTTGGATCGCATTTAATCAATGATTGTCCATCTTCACTTTCAGGATCTCCATGCCATATTTTTGGAATCCTGTATGCTTGTGCTTGCAAAGGATTTGGCAAGTGCCTGATGACCATATTAAGTACAACTTCATGTAATGGCGCTTTATCCTTCAATATTTTGTAGCCTCCCTCGCCTGATTCATATGCAGTGATTATATCCTTAAAAGTTATTTCTTTCTTCTGCATGAATGGGATATTTAATGCCCAGTTATGGAATGCGCTTCCAAATGCTACAGATCCATCTTGGACACTTACATCCCATTTTCCTTTGTATTCTTCAGATGCGATATTATTTATCAGTTTGTTTACTTCTTTTATGATATTTATGAACCTTTCCTGCATCTTCTCAGGGCTTAATTGTAATTCCTTGATCAGCCTGTCAACCTTGTTGATGAATAGTACTGGCCTTACTCTTTCTTTAAGTGCCTGCCTGACAACAGTTTCTGTCTGTGGCATCACAGACTCGACTGCATCAACTAATATGATTGCTCCATCAACAGCTCTCATAGCTCTTGTGACATCTCCTCCAAAATCAACATGTCCAGGAGTATCGAGTAGATTTATCAAGTATTCATTTCCTTCAAATTCATGGACCATAGATACAGCAGCAGTGTCAATTGTTATGCCTCTTTCTTGTTCATCTTGATGAAAGTCCATTTTTAATGACTTTCCAGCATCTTCTTTGCTCATCATGCCTGCTCCTGCAAGCAGATTGTCTGTAAAAGTTGTTTTTCCATGGTCTATATGAGCAGCAATAGCAAGATTTCTGATATTTTCAGGTTTTTTCATAATTCTGGTTATTTTGTCGACCATCTTTTCAGCCATATTTATTCACCTTCCTCATTCATTAGTTTGTCTAGGACTTCTTGAGTATCTTCAATAATGTGTGCTTCTGGATCATTGATATCTTTATTAGCATTAATCTGGTGCACAATTTTCTTTTTATTAAAAAAATCAAGCACTGGTTTTGTCTTTTTCCTGTATTCCTCAAGCCTTTCCTTGATTGCTTCAGGCTTGTCATCATCTCTTTGATAGAGTTCCCCTCCGCATTTGTCGCAGATGCCTTCTTTTTTTGGAGGTACATTCTTAACATGAAATATGAAGCCGCAGTTCCTGCAGATCCTTCTTCCAGAGAGCCTGTTTATGATGACTTCATCATCTGCTACATAATTGATTACAGCATCAATTTTTATGATTTTGTCTAATTCTCCTGCTTGAGGCAATGTTCTTGGGAATCCATCCAGGAAAAATCCATCTTCTGCATCATCATTTTCAAGCCTTTCTTTGAGCATGTTTGTTGTGATTTCATCTGGTACTAATTCTCCCTTGTCCATATACTTCTTTGCTTTGATTCCAAGTTCAGTATTATTTTTGATATTGTCCCTGAACAAGTCTCCTGTTGATATGTGAGGAAGATTGTAGATATCTCTTAAAATTTGTGTATAAGTTCCTTTTCCAACACCTGGACTTCCAAACAAAACTATATTTAATCCCATATCATTGCTCCTTTTAGTGCATTACTTTCCAGTCATGCTTGTCATAATCATGGATTTCATCTTTAGAAAAATAGATCTTGATCTCATTCTCAGCTTCATCTTTATTGCCAGACGCATGGACAATATTCCTTATTGGCCTCTCTTTCATATCAGCAAGATCATAACTCTCTGTTGAATAATCTCCTCTTATGGTTCCTATCTCTGCGCCTCTTGCTTCTGCAGGTCCTACAATTTTCCTGCCAATCTCAATAGCATGATATCCTTCAAATAATATTGCAACAATTGGACCTTCTGTGAGATAATTGATCAGCCATGATTGCACTCTTTTGGCAATCTCTTCATTTGTCTCTTTCAGTTTTTTTCCTTTTGCCTCTGCAGCTTTCCTTGTGTTGTTTCCAAGTTTTTCTATCCAAGCAGGGGTTAGTTTGTATTGTTCTAATGCCATCTTTTTGCTTGGCACCAGCATTTTTAAAGCAGCGATCTTTAATCCTTTCTGTTCAAATCTCTTTAAGACTTCTCCTATAAGGCCTCTTTGTACACCGTCATGTTTTACAAGAATAATTGTTTTTTCAATCAATTTTATCCACCTTTAACATAATGTTTTGTCCATTTGAGGTTTCTTGCTTTTCTCTTTAGCTTGAATTGGTTTTTTTCACATTTCATCTTACAGAAATTTAGTGCTTTCCCATCTTTTTGCACAAATATCTTTCCCTTTCCTTTTTCAATTTCATATCCGCAAAAACTGCATTTTACCATTTTTCATATCCTCAACCATATTTTTCCCATTCTTTTTTCCAATAATGTTTTTTTCATTCCAAAATGCTATAAAAACCGAATTTCATGTGATATACATACCATTGAAATTCGTTCCTAATCACCATAATACTTTTCTCCCTCTCCTCCTTTTAATAACTATTTATCTTTAATTCTTTTTATTTTCTTGACTGATTCAATTTTTGAGCTTCAATTTCAGTCTCTCTCAACATTAATATGTCTCCGACCCTAACTGGCCCTTTTACATTTCTTCTTAATATTTTATTTGAATCTCTTCCTTCCAAGACCTTGCATCTTACCTGGGTAGCTTCTCCTCTTGTTCCTGTTCTGCCTATCACTTCTTCGACTTTTGCAGGATATGCATAGCTAAACTCTACTTTTTTTGATACTGCCTCTGGTTCAGGCCCTTTCTTTGCATCTGTTCTTGGTTTTTTTATTTCAGCCATATAGATCATCCTTTTAAGCCTATTGAGCCTTTAGCTTTGTTGTTAGGTCTTTTATGAGTTGTTTTGCATCGCCTTCATCAACAATAGCCACTGCTGCTGTTCCTAGGCTTATTCCTGCAGCTGCTCCAAGCTCTTCCTTGCTTGCTACCTCTGCAAATAATATCCCTTTTTCTTTGCATAAGAGGGGTATGTGCATTGTTATTTCAGGTGGGCTAACATCTTTTGCCACTGCAACCAGTTTTGCTGTTCCCCTTTCAATAGCTTTTGTTGCTTCATTTGATCCTTTCTTTAGTTTACCTGTAGCTTTTGCTACTTCTATTGCTTCAAATACCTTGTCAGCAAGTTCTTTTGATAATTCTGCCATTTTCTTTAGCCTCCTATCACAAATTATTGGATTAATATATTGAGGAAGAATGTATTTCCTCTCTCACCCTTTGTCCTTTCTAATCTCCAAAGGGATCATCAATCATCGGTAAGAAAAAGAGGTATTGTCTTATTTAAATACTTATCGGTTAATCTCAGTATCTCCGATTGTATGTGTGGTTATAACTTGGGATTCTTTGGTTTTGAGAAAAATTAAGGTGTTGTTTTGTTGTTTAGTGGTGGGTCTGGTGTTTTTTCTATATTCTTTTTTCCCCTCCCCCATTACTATTTGTGCT
>JBDROB010000036.1:0-3285 GCA_043810355.1 Candidatus Woesearchaeota archaeon | reverse complement strand
CACTCCTAGCTTTTTTACTGTTCTTTTTATTTCTTCGTACATTTGGGTTTTTCCTATCACCCCTTCATGTCAAATACTATTACTATAAAGTGATAGTATTTGGTTTAAAAAGATTTGTATTCAAAGTTGGATATATTTTTTTAGGAGCGAGTGGTAGTGAAAAAGGAGAATAATTAATTTTAAATACACTCTTTCTATATAACTCTATGGTTAAAGGAGTAGTGATTGTTTTATTGTTTGTTATTTTAGTGGGAAGTTTTGTTAGTGCGTTTGATTATGTTCTTGGAAATAATGTTTATTCAGAAAGTACTAATAACAATCCAGCCAAAGGAGAATTGATTAATGATTCAAATTTTAATGTTGAGATGATAAGAATCTCAGATGATCAAACAAATCCCTATCCAGGTGGATGGGTTATGGACTGAATATTGTACTGCAGATTTGGAAAATGCAGATGAAACAAAAGTAATTTTATATTCAGGGGGGGTGTATAATTTATTTGATGCTCAAACATTAGATTTTATTAGAGAACTAAGATTAAGAGATGAGTGGTATTCCGGAAGTAGCTCAGATCAGGATTTTAGTCCTGAACCAAGATGGCACCCAACAGATCCAAATATATTTTATTTTATCAATAGAAAAGATAGGGGAGGAGCAGGATGGAATCTATATAATTTATATCAGTATAATATCAGTAAAGATGATGATGGGACAGTTGATACCGGACATTCAATAACTACTTTTCACAATTTTGCTGATGATTGGTCTGAAGTAACCGTGGCTTATAGTAGGACAAAAGGCGCCCCCTCAATGGATGGAAAGTATAGGGCATTTCTATTAAAAGGAATTTCTGGAATAGACACGCATCAAAAAGTGGCAATGCTTGATATGCAGACAAATACAGTAATAAGCATGGCTGATTTTACTGGATCGGATTCATTAATAAAAGCAGTGACTACAAGCCCAAGTGGTAAATATGCAATAGTGCGTTTTTATAATACCCCTGAGGGAACTATTTCAGGATGTTCTGATGATTGGGGCAAATACCCTGATGCTGATTTTTATTATCATGATTTTATCTTGGATGCAGCGAATCCAAATATGTGCTGGCCTACAGATGTTGCAGATCAAGAATTTGTATCTTATGCTGCCCATAATGACATGGCAATAGATACGGAAGGTTATGAAGGTTCATTAGTATTTAATGATGATATTTATTTTAGAAGATTTGATACAAATGAATGGTATAAAGTAGTTGAAGTAAGTGATTATGGGTCTATGGATCTTCACATTTCTGCAAATAATTATGATAAACCTGGCTGGGCAGTGGTATCTACTTATGGAAGTCATCCTTTCCATTGGATGGAATTACAACACTTTATGGTTGAGATAAAACCAAATGGTCGAATTTGGAGATTAGCATTTCATCATTCAGAAGGAACTGATTATAGCGAACAAGCATTTGCAAATATTAATACAGCTGGAACAGTGATTTACTGGGGAGGGACGTGGAATGATCCAGGAGGACAGATAGAATCCTATAGATTGAACTTACCAGAAACTTGGTGGGAAGACCTTATGGATGTTAGCCAAAATTGTTCAGAGTTAGGTGGAACTTGCTGTTCAGCTGGACAAACCTGCCAAGGAGGTAACTTTAATATCTCTTTAGATTGTGGTAGTTGTTGTGTGGAGGGAATCTGTCAAACCCCTCAATCATACCACGACGCAGACCTTGATCATTCTGGAGATATCAACAAAACAGAAATCGACAGCTATGTCCAGAGATGGAAAGGAGATATGAGTATTTCTTTGTCTGAGATTATCGAGGCTATTAGGGTTTGGAAGCAAGGGAGCTACTAACCTCTTAACAGCCTCTTAACTTCACTAAGCTGGTCTTTAAAATACTCATATAACCTCTTTGCTTCTTCTAGGCTTACAACCTCTTTCTCTTCAAGATTATTTTTTACAGCCAGATATCTTTCATAGGCTCTTTCTCCTTTTGAGATTTTTCTGATTGTCTTTATAAAATCCTTTTTAGAATAATCTTCATTCTTAATCAGCTTTTTGATTATATCCAAAGTCCGGATCCTCAATACCAAAGTATATATAACAAGATCATTAACGCCCTTTCGTCCTCTTTCTTCATTTCTTTTAAGAATTTTCTTGATTATCCTAAGCTTATCTTTGCTAGTATCAATATACCAGCTTATATTCTTTTTTGTAACTTTAATTTTTATTGAACTAAGATAATCAGAATTTAATATAGCTTTTGATTCTTTTATCATCTGCCCTACTGGAAGCAGATCTTGTTTTAACTTCTGCTTTAATAATTCTGTAGAAATTATCAATATATTGTAAATTCCTTCATGAATCATTTGCTTATCAATATCTTTGGTAACAACCATTATATCTATATCACTGTGTTCATCTTCTTCCTCTCTGGCATAACTGCCTGTCAGATAGACTCCTATAATTTCTTTAAGCTCAATATGAGCCCTTACTATTTCAATAACATCTAAGACCATATCTTCAAACGTCTTTTTTACTAATTCTATCCTGACATCTTTATGGAGCCATGATCTAGGAAGTACGACTGCTGATGAATTCCCTGCTTTTATTGTTTTTTTTATTTTTACTTCCATCATTCATCCTCCAAATATTTTTCATCTTCTTCAATCTGCTTCAGAAATTTTTCATCTATCTCCTTCTTCCAATAATCTTTAGTAGTGTCAAGCCTGCCTTTTTCATATTTTATTTTGTCTTCGTGTTCATCCACCTGCTTTCTAAGTGATTTAATTCTCTTCTGCCTTAGCTTCTTCATACGTTTTCTGTCTTTCATTTAAGATTATTAACTGTTTAGTATGTTCTTACATGTATTTACATATTTATAAATTTTTGGGTTTCTATGAAAGAATGAGAAATATCTGATATTAGAACTAACCCCTCAGCAACAAACTCAAAACAACAAGAAGCACAAGAAACAGAATTATTCCAATTATCAGAGCCTGCCAGTTGAAATCTGTTTTTCCGTCCATAACTGGTGAAAGAACTTCTGACTCACATCCCATTGTTTCAAGAGGTTTATTAATAGCGACGTCACAATGATTAATATCTTCGCAGTTTCGTGTTTTTATTCCATCTACACAAGCACTCCAACCTCCACACTGCCAAAAAGGAACACAGTCAGTAAATAATTTTCTGTATCCAATATTTCTTCCGCTTGTTTTGCATTCGTTATCACATTCATCATCGTCATCACTTGTGATGCACTTTCCATTCTTGCAT
>JBDROB010000035.1:0-32668 GCA_043810355.1 Candidatus Woesearchaeota archaeon | reverse complement strand
CTAAGGAAAAGATGGATATTGAGGGAATTGATGAAGATCAGATCAAAAGAGCAATAAGATTAGGTTCAATATCAAGGCAAACAGATGGTTATTTGGCCACTTATACATATATCAAAGTTGCATATAAAAGAAGAGGAAATGTTTTTAGAATTAAAACTGTTTTTGTGGATAAGAGGTGAATTATAATGAAAGACCAAGATTTATGCTGGGAATGTAGGAAAAAGATGAAAGATAAGCAAGTAGAGTATTCTCTTTATGGGCAAAAGATAGGAAAATTTCCTGCAAAAGTTTGTGAAAAATGTAATGAGACTATTTTTAGTGAGGAAACATCCAAGAAGATAACACAGATTGTTAAACAGAAAGGACTATGGGGATTGCAGGTAAAGACTAAAGTCGGCCAGTCAGGCTCTACTTTAGATATAAGACTGCCTAAGAAAATAATTGAATTCTTTAATCTGAAGAAAGGGGAAGAAGTTACAATCTATCCTGAAGACAAGGATAAGATGATTATTACTATTTAAAATTTCTTTGACTTTTTCCAATAATCTTCAAAATAAACCTCAAATGTCTGAGCTATTTGCTTGTTTTTTATTTCAACAACAATTGGTTTCTTTTTATCCTGTAAATATATCTGAGAAATATCCTTGTAGACTAATATCCATGCAGGTGTCTGAACATTAGAATTCATATATCTTGCAGTGCAGCCTTTGTAAGAATTTCTGTTTTTCACAGTGGATGGATCTGTTCCCATATTAAAGAGCATTCTGTTTTTTATTCCTTCTTTTCCTCTGAGAATATGGTCCTGTTGCCAATACTCATGATATTTCTCCTCTTGAT
This sequence comes from Candidatus Woesearchaeota archaeon, assembly GCA_043810355.1. GTDB lineage: Archaea > Nanobdellota > Nanobdellia > Woesearchaeales > JAGVYU01 > JAZDHV01. Next base: position 31,831 of record JBDROB010000035.1, on the reverse strand, counting down.
ATGATGGTGCTCCTAGAGTTAAGGCTTCTTCACCTTTTTTCAGCCTTTTGTGATATTGTTCAAATGCAGTTTGCAATCCTCTTAAACCTTCATAAACATGTATTTCAGCAAATGGTGCAGATTCTTGCAAAGCATTTAGTTTGGGCAAAAGCTTTTGCATTTTTTCCTTGCTTTCATCAAGCTTTTGCTTTCTTTCTTCAATATAATCTAGAATTCTTTCAGGAGAACATGCCTGATAATTTTTTGTTTTCTCTCTTACTACATATGATACAAGCCCCTTTTCTGTAAGTTTTTCCAAAATATTGTAAATAAATGAACGTGCTACACCTGACTTTTCTATAACAGGGCCAGTTGTTGAAGCACCTAGCTCTAATAAGGCTAGATAGACTTTAGCTTCTCCATCAGTTAATCCTGCTTCCTTGACAAGCTCTTTTTCCATATTACCTACCAGTTATGGTGGGCTAATATTTAAATATTGTGGTTGATTTGCAAAAGAAGAGGTGGTGGAGAAAAAAATGTATACAATTGAATTAGTTTGCTCAGGAGATCATGACCGAGCTCCGGTTGGCATGCTTTTTTTAAACCAACTTTTTAGAATATCCTATCTAAATGGCCATCAGGCAATCTCAAGTGGATCAAGGGTAAATGATTTCAGAACTGGAAATATTCTAATAAGTGAGAAAGTGAGTTATGTTTACATGGGAAAAGGAGAATGTATACTAAGCAGGGAGGAAGAACAATGGTTAGAATCAGAAAAGCCTTTGTCTGAAGAAACAGCCCATAGCCTTTATTTTATTGCTACTGAAAACTTACTGAGAATAGCTAAAGAAAGAAGAGCACAAGCCCTAAGAACATTAGGATTTGATCCAACACAACTAAAACAAAATCGAGATCAATTTGTACCAAGAGAGGATGTAGATGAAATATGGTGTTTTGGAACTAAAAATTCAGATAATGTTAGAGAAGCATATCGGAGAAGTGAACTGAAACAACCACCTCAAAGGATTATTCAAATTGAAGATCCATTCTGTGGAAGTGTTGATGAATACGTAGAAACTTACATAAAAATGTGGCATGAAATAAGAGTATAAAGGTTAATTTATAATGATAGATCCTAAACATTATACAAAATATTTTTTTGGACTGCCTCTTCCATGTATTCAGGCAGAGTTTCTTATGAAAGGAAGCCTTGGCCATAATGCTTTTCTTTTTAACACTGAAAAGGATTTTAAGATTTTTTTTAGAAAAGATCATGATTATGGAAAGCAGGGACTTGATTTGTATAGCAATCAAAAAGCATTTTCAAAATATTTTCAGGAATTCAAGGATTACCTTGAAACTGCAAAATCTCTTTTAATTCCAAAATACAGGAAAATTCCTGAGAAACTTTCCAAAGATGAGTTTATTGCAGATATGAAATTCATTGGAAAACTTTGGCATTATTATGGATTTGCTGAATTTCCATATATTGACTATGCATTTGAAAATGGTGATGAAAATACAATGAAAAATCTTAATGAGATAAGTATTTTTAAGTTTAAGGCTAGAGATTTGATGAACTCATATTTCTTTAAGGGAGGTGTTATAGAAAATCTCCTGGCATATTTTGGCGAAAATGCCAAATACCTTTATTTCAATGAATTATTGGATTCTTTTGAAGGAAAAAATGTTGATGAAAAAATTATTAATGAAAGAAAGCAATGTTATAGTGCAGTTGTTAATAAAGGTGAAATTAAGAAATTTGACTTAGATACATCTTTGGAATTATCAAAAAAGTTTGATCCTGTAGCTAAAGATACAGTAATTAAGGGAAGAGTTGCTAATCAAGGATATGCTAAAGGAAAAGTTGTTATTGCTCCACTTTTTGATGATCAAAAAGATATCAACAGAGCAAATAAACTTATGCAAAAAGGAGATATTCTTGTTGCAGAGTCAACAAGTCCTGATATAATTGTTCTATGTGAAAAAGCTGGAGCTATAGTAGCTGAACAAGGAGGCTATCTATCACATGCAGTAATAGTAAGCAGAGAGTTTGGTATTCCATGTGTCATCCATGCATTGACTGCTACAAAAGTCTTTAAAAATGGAGATATGGTAGAGGTTGATGCCCATAAGGGCATTGTTAGAAAAATAAAATAAAAAAAATGCAGGAGAGGAGGGTTCGAACCTCTTAGGCACTGGACACTGGACATGGAGACACAAATTTTATAAAAAATACTGATTTACTTATCATATTCAATCGTTACACCTGCATAAAAGGCACCCCCACCGCTTGTTGGAAGCCAGGATATGCGACTTGAAATAAACTTTCAAGGGTGATAGCATTGAAACATATATAGATAAAAATGGTTATATACGTAGAGGATGGGATGGTCGACTTGTACATCGTGTAGTGGCTTATGAGGAAATCTATAAATTCTCAAGATATCGATTTCCAGAACCATTTGGTACATATCAAGTTCATCATAAGGATGGAAACAAGCTGAACAATGATGTATCCAACTTGGAATTAATGAGTAGAGAGGAGCATATGTATTATATTCATGGCGTACAAAATGCTTTGTATAATTCCAGAAAACCATACGAGCCAGAGTATAGTGAATAATATGAGAATCCCTACAAACTTTTTTCTTTTGTGCCTTTTGGCACTTTTTTTATTATGAATTATTAATACAGATTATTAATTGATGAAATTGGAATAAATGCGGGGAGGAGGGTTCGAACCCCCGTAGGCACTAAGCCACTAGGTTTCTGAGAACATTTAGTCCGCCTAAGCCTAGCCCGTTTGACCACTCCGGCATCCCCGCATTAAGGAATACATGAAGTATTGTTGGGTGGAATTTTAAAAATCTATCTTTTTTTCTAACAACAAAAATCTAATCTTCTAGATTTTTGGAATTGAAAATTCGAAAGAATCATTAATACTTTACCTAAATATAAGTTATATAATCGAATTTTCAATAATTCTTAAATACTATTGCTGATTGAATAGCACTCATGAAACTCACAAAAAACCTTGTTTTCATCATAATCCTGATCCTGTTAAACACATTGATCTATGCAAACACTTTCAGGAATGATTTTGTTTTTGACGATCCTGGATTTATTGTAAACAATTATGAGATTCGGGATTTGAAGAACATCCCTTCTTTTTTCACTGAACCTACAATTGGTTCTTTATACAGGCCTCTCAGGACTACATGGTATTCAATCATCTATCAGATTTCAGGCCAGGACACTTGGGGCTACCATTTAAACAGCCTGATATTCCATGTTTTAGTCACAATCCTATTTTATTTCATCACTTTGAAGGTCACTGAAAAAAAGAACCTATCTTTTATCATTGCATTATTGTTTGCAGCCCACCCAATCCATACTGGCAGAGTCACTAATATGACTGCAGGGTTTGATATATTAGGGATCTTTCTTATGCTTTTGTCTTTTTATTTCTATATTATATTTTCAAAGGATAAAAAGAAAAACTTTCTTTATTATTCTGTCATTGCATTCATCCTGGCATTATTAGGTACTGAAGAGGCAATCACTCTGCCTTTGTTGATTCTGCTGTATGAGTTCATTTTTGGCCAAAAAACAGATATGATAAAAATAAAGAATGTGTATAATAACATTAGATGGTTCGGATCATATGTTGTAATCTTCTTGGCCTATTTTATCATTAGGACCTTGATAATTGAAAAGATTGGAAGATCAGCAGTCTATTATGCTGGCAGCTTTTCAGTGAGCGTATACACTACTTTTACTGTCTTTATCCGTTATATCAGATTGTTATTTCTGCCTTTAAACCTGAATGTGGAATATATTCATGACCTTCAATATTCCCTGTTTGAGTGGAAGGCATTTGTCTCATTATTGATTATTATTGCACTATTAGTCTTTGCATTTTATATTAGAAAAAGATCAAAATTCATTTCTTTTGGCATATTCTGGTTTTTCATAACACTGATTCCTTTCTCTAACATCTTTCCAGTGAATGTGATCATGGCAGAACGTTACCTTTATGTCCCTTCATTTGGATTCTGCCTTATTCTTGGTTTTGTATTCTATAAATTGATCAATTTCAAATCAGGATCACCAAATGTTAATAAGACAGTAAAGGCTGTTTCAATGTTGGCATTAGTGATTCTTTTATTGTGGTATTCCTCAGTTGTGATCCAGAGAAATTCTGAATGGAGGGATAGTATCTCTTTTTGGGAGATTACGATTGGAAAAGAGCCAAGAGCGTCCCGCCCTTATGATAATCTTGGGATTGAATATCTGGATATGGGCAATCATGCTGATGCTATTGATTATTTCCTCATTGCTATAGACCATAATCCATTAAATCATATTGCTTATGCAAACCTTGGCAGGGCTTATGCAGAGATTGGAGAGTTTGATAAGGCAAAATCAAGCTTGATAAAATCAATTGAGATCCATCCAGACATTTACAATGCTTATAATAATCTAGGGATAGTCTATGATATGGAAGGGAATTTTTCATTGGCAATTGATTCTTTTGAAAAAGCCATATCATTAAGTCCAAAATTGCATAAGGCTCATATGGATCTTGCAAAGACTTTGGTAAAAAAAGGAGAATTTACAAGAGCTGAGGAAGAATTCAAGCTGGCAGTTGAATTAAGGCCTGAGCTTCCTGACCCTCATTATAATCTTGGCATCTTCTATGAATTCATCAATCAGACTGGGAATGCAAAAGATGAATTCAAGATTGCGTATGAGATTGAGCCAGAAAATGATTTATACATCAATAGGTATAAAAGATATTTTTCCTAATCTCCTTTTTTAAGTCTGTGACTGTCTTCTTCAAAATGTTGTGTTGAGACTTCAAGAATTTCACTATATTCTAACCCAAAGAATTCATGTATTAGTCCTATTGGAATATGCAATGTATCTCCTTGTTTCATTATCATAGACTCAACTTTACCTGGATATCCATCTGGATAGAGGTTCATCTCAACTTTTCCCTTTAAAATATAGAAAGTCTCATCTTTTATCTTATGATAATGGATACTGCATCTTTTTCCCTTGTTCAATACAAGGATCTTTCCGCAGTATAATTCAGAATTGGCTATCCACCTCTCTTCTCCCCATCCTTTTGGATGGATCTCAGGTTTAATTATTCTTTTATTGCCCATTTTTTTAAAAAGGACTTTCAGTTCAATCCTTTTTCTGCCAGCTGTAGCTTCTTTGTCTAGAACTCTTTCCAAATCCGCAGCTTGAGCATGCTTTCTTCCTTACATGATAAGTATGCTTTCCGCATCTCCTGCATATGATATGTGTTTTACCCTTATTATGTTTTCCTTTTGAAGGTGTTCCTTTTGCCATTTTTAGTATCTCCTAGAAAAGAAAATTTATTCAGGTGATAACATTATTATTGTGTCTCCTCTAATAAATATTACTCCCATCTTTCTCTTGACTTCTCCATTTTCCCTTTCTTCAGCATTCTCTAAGACTATATTGATATGGATGTCAAAAGCAATAAGTTTTCCTATATACTGTTTTCCATTCTTAAGTTCAATTATAACTTTCTTGTTCCTTGCACTGTTTAGTGTGTCTAATGGTCTTGATTGTTCAGTCATGTTTATTCCCCCGAATAAAATATATTTAATTAGTATTGTTAGTTGTTATTCTATATATAAAGCTTTTCCTTTATTATGCTATTAACCACAAGTTTTATAAATCAAATAAAAACTCTTAATTATATGGCAATCACACAAACAAGAGCAAAATTAAAGCCTACAGGAGCTAGGTACATATCATATAGAAAGAAGAAGAAATATGAGATGGGTAGATTGCCTACTCTGACTAGAATCGGTGATCATAAAAAAAGGACTAAAAGGGTTGTTGGCGCTATGAGAAAGCAGAAACTGATCTCTGCTGAATTTGCCAATGTTTTGGATCCTAAGACCAACAAATATTCAAAATCAAAGATAAAGAATGTTATTGAGTCTCAAGCGAATAAGCATTATGTTAGGAGAAATATTATTGTAAAAGGGTCTGTCATTGGGACAGAGGCTGGCAAGGCAAAAGTGACTTCAAGGCCTGGTCAGGATGGCGTTGTGAATGCAGTTCTGGTATCTGAGTAAATCTGTCTTTCTTTATGATTAACATTAAATTTTTTATTAATTTATTATATCAATCTTTATAAATTTTTAATAATAACTTCTTAAATTATATTCACTAAATAGTAGTAAATAATCGAAAGATTTATATATGATAAGTTTTTACATTTTTATATGCCAAAAGATATGTTAGGCGGAACTTATGAGTGCCAGACTCATGGAAGAGATTGTCTTACAATTGCATTAGATAAAGATGGTGAATTAATAAAATTGCCTGATGCATTAAAAGATAAATCAGCTGAATATTTCTGTCCAAATCCTGAATGTGGAGTTAGATTATCTCCTGAAGGAGGTACAAAAGTAATCTCTAGGGATTATTGGAGAAGAGGTCATTTTAATGCTTATCCTGAAAAAAGCCCTGAATCAATACAAAGATATCAAGGACCTAAAAGAGAATCAATCGCACATTTAGTAAGAGACTCTATTGCTGAAGGATTAAGATATTCTGGAGATTTTCAAAAAGTGCTTGTTGGTCCTGATTATAGAGGAGAATTTGTAAAAACAGAGTCTTTTCCAAGACAATATGAACTCGATATTTTTGCAAGGCGTGGAGGAGAAGATAGTTTAGACATGGTTCTGCATGTATTAGAATTGCCTTTAGGAGAAGGATCACTAAATGATGTTTATAGCAGAATAAGAGAATTACAGAGTGAACCAATACATTCACAAAAATTAAGGTATATCAAGGGTTCAGATGGTGAATGGTTGCCTTTAGGTAAAAAAGTCCATCAGAATTTTATTGTAATAAAAAATGATCATTCATGGAAGAGAAGATTAGGAGCATCAAGAGTTGAATTAGTTCCAAGTGTTTATAATTTCCTTGGATTTTTAACAGATAATAACATTTGTTATTGTGATCCAACATCATTAAATCTTGAAGTTGTTGATATTTCAGATCCAAAATCAATTAGTGGATTAAAGCATGGACAAAGAAAATCCTTTAATGTTCAAGTCACTGAACTACCATATTTTAGTTTTACTGGTTTAGATGCAGTTGTAAAAGAAAAAGATCTAGTCAACTGGCCTGGAAGAAAAAGTATTAGTCTAAAAAATTGGAAATTGGCTCAACCGATTGAAATTGATGTAGATGAACAAGGAAATCCTGTCTCTGTTACAAGGCCATCTGGCCAGAGTGAATTTCTTTTTTAATCTCTAAATATTGATTCTAAATTTCTTATCTATGATTCTGCTATTATGGTAAACAATATCACCACAATAATTCTTATACATTATTATCTTTCTTTTTTCTTATGAGACAAAAAGAATTTTTTAGATATCCGGAAAGGAAATATCAGATCCTAGGTGGAAGGACAATGATTCCATTGAGGACAGATGACTTAGTTGACCAGTTGCAGTATTTAAGCAGAAATCCAGACAAGGCAGGTGTGCTTGATTATGACCAGGAGCCGACATTGGTTCCAGAAACATTCAATGATTGGAATGATTTCATGAAGCATTCTCCTCCAGTAAGGATGAGAGTATATAGATCAATGGCTCATGCAAATGCTGACCAGACTCCTTTATGGATGCAGAGGCAGGAAAAGTTTGAATTGTTAGAGCCTGACCAGCATCCTTCAGGAATATTATGGATGGGCCTTGGAAGGAAAAAGGTTCCAAGAAAATATAATCTTGTCCATTGTGTTGAGGCAGCAAAGATATTGGGAAGGTCAATACATTCTGCTTCAAGGATTGATAAGATCAGAATAAATTCTTATGGTCCTTTAGGCATGAGAGATTATGAAGGAAGCAAGAATATTGTAAGCATGCATTCAAGGAGTGACGGATTTCAGTATCCTCCTTTCAGGCTGGTGAATGTTCCAGTTGAGAGGAATGGCACAGAATATGCTTTGATCCTTGACATTGACCATAATCATAACTGCGGCCAGACAACAAATCTTGAGACTCATTTCCAGAGCAATAGCCCTCATAGGATGTATTCTATCCAGTTCTGCCCTCATGTGATTGCAGGTTACTGGGAGCTTATGAGGCAGGCGATTAGGTCTGTTCCAAGAAACGAGACTCCTATGGCTATGAATCCTTTTGCACTGCCTTCAACATTGGCTTTAGACACCTATAGCGCAGCTAGATATCAGACAATGGTCTGGGACAATTACTTGGACTCTGAAGGAGCTGTTCACCATCAGCACAGGCCTTTGAGAGAGGCTGAATTAGAGGTTGTCTTGTTTGATTTGCAGAAGCAGTATGCAGATAAAAAGCCTTTTTTTGCCACAAGGCAGGATAATTATGCCAGGTACAACTGGAACAGGCTAAGAAATTGATTTCTTGAGAAAACAATTTTTTTCTTTTTTCTTTCCATAGCATCTTTTTGCATGCTCAACAATCAGTGCATGGAATTCTTGATAAATCTTATAGTCTTTTGGAAGATTTATCTCAAACTTTTTCCTGATGTCATCATAATCATCATCAGGCTTAATGAGTCTGAGATGTGAGAAGATTCTCTTAGTATATGTGTCAACAACAAATATCGGTTCCTTGTATGCATAGAGCAGGATAGAGTCAGCAGTCTCTTTTCCAATACCCCAGACAGATAATAGTTCAGTTCTTGAAGGAGTTTTTCCTTTAAGAGCAATATAAAATTTTGAGAATATCTTAAGTTTCTTTGCTTTTTGATTATAATACCCAGCTGGTCTTATTGCTTTCTTTAGCTTGGCATCACTCAAATCAATTATTTTCCTTGCACTAATAGAATTTATTTTTCTCAAATTGATCAAGGCTTTCTCAACATTTGGCCATGCTGTGTTCTGTGTCAGAATCGCTCCAACACAAATCTCAAACTTCTGCTTTTCATTCTTTGGATAGGAATAATCTCCTGGATGATATCCTCTTATGCTATTAGTTTTAGTTGGATTCTTTCCATTTATATCAATCAAAGGCCACCATCCTTGTGGTCCATATTCATTTAATAGAAATTGAAATATCTTTTTGATATCATTCATTTCTTCCCATTACTCATCCTATAATATTCAAATATTATGATCATCCTTGTTGCAATCATATTTGCCTCATTTGCATAGACATTGATAAGAAATGTTGTTATTGTAAGGATTGCAACCAATACAGTAAATCCAACCACTCCTACAATAAGGTCTGCAAATATTTTAAATGTATCAAGAAATGGAATGACACTGAATATTGCAGTTATCACTGAAGCATATGCTATTATTGCCACAATCAATCTAAAAATATTTATTAGCTTGGCTTTGATGATAACTTGCTTAAATCTTTCTCTTAAATCAATTATATTGATCATATCTGTTTTTGACAATTTATTCAGAGGCACTTCCACCTCTTCGATATGATATCTTATTTTCTTGATTCTTGAGATTGTGAACAATCTTTTCACTTCTTTAGCGCTTTGTTTCAATATTATCTTGTCCATATAAGAATAATTGAAATTCTTGTATAAATATTTATTGATTATTACAAATTCGAGCCTAATACCTTGTCTTTTAAGTTGAGGATACAGGCTTGAATAGCAAGTTCGATTTTGTTATTCTAGACAATAAAGAAAATTTTATATAAACCAATTCAGATATTGGTTATTTATGCAGGAAATGATTAAGGCAGTCTTATGGATAATTGTGGTATTTATAGCATGGAATCTTTTCTTTTATTTGCTTAGGAAGAGATTTCCTCTTTTTTCCAAGATTGTTCATATAATTTCAACTTTGATATTTGTTGTTTTCACAGTCCTTATCATATTCATATTTATGGATGTTAAGGATTTTCAGGACAATTTTCAGGATAGTGAGACAAGATTTATGCTTGTTCATGGAAATGAGGTTAAATCTGCAATAATATCCTATTCTGGAAATGCCTCATTTGCTAATGAGTCTGAATTAGTTTCATATTCTGATTTATTGGCTGAAGATAATCTTTTATTGGTAAAAGGTGATGCTTTTAAGATGTTCTTGATAAGCACTAAGATAATGGATGAGATTGATGATTATTATTTTGAATCAGACATTTTTAATCTTACAAAAAATCAAGCCTATCAAGTTCTGACTGATGACAATTATGCTGAATCATTGATGAATGATTCCAATATCAAGGATATATCCTCTTTAAGAGCATATGTCTTTTCTGACATCATCTCCAACCATATTGTTGGTCCAGATAACCAGAATTTTTTTATTGAGCAATTGAAGAGCAGAAATATCATTATTTTCCCTGAGACAATCATGTTCAAGTTGATTAGGATCATACCCATATCTTGGATCCCGATTAATGCATAGAAATGAGTGGTCCCATATAGCATTATAACAAAAACTTTATATATTATCTAACATAATTGTTATAATCTCATTTTCCACCAGTGTGTTTCACTGGTGGTTTCATATTTGAGTTAGCATCATGTGGAAAATGAGAACAAAAAATCCGACTCGAGCACCGAAGGTGCGAGCATACCACCTGTCTATTGACTCATGGTGGTCGGATTTTTTTGATTTAACAAGAGGGGTAACATGTCAATATTCGGTAAATTAATGTTCTGGAAAAAGCCTGCTTCAGATATAGGCAATGAGCTAGATAGCCTTCCTCCCCTGCCAGGAGAGTTTGGCAGTGATCTGGATATGGATATGGGTCCTAAAGAGACTCCTTCTTTTGGAAGGGGGAATCAATATCAAATGCCTTCTTCATCACCAATGTCCAATCAGTTTGGCCAGCCTGATATTTCAACCCCTTCATTTGCAGCCTCTGCTAACCCTTTCAAGCCTGTTGAGCAATCACATGGCATGTCAGGTTCTATGACTGGTCCTGATGTCATCAGTTCCAAGAACATTGAGATTGTTTCTAGCAAGATTGATGCTTTGGCAGCTCATCTGGACAGCATTGACCAAAGGCTTAGGAATATTGAGAGGGTTGCATTGCAGGAAGAGCAGAAATCCTACCAAAGGAGATGGTGATCTTTATTATCAGGTTCATGTAGAAACTATTATAAATATCAGCTTCTAGGTCTTTTTTAATGGTAAAAAAATCAAATAAGCACTTATTTTTCTTTATTGTAGTGATTTCAATAATAATAATCGATCAGATCACAAAATTCTTGATAAGATCAAATCTTTCTATTGGTGAATATATTACACTCATCAATAAATTCTTTTTTATCAGGCATATTACAAATACAGGAGCAGGATTCTCAATACTTGAGAACTCCAATTCCTTGCTTATTTGGATATCTTTGATAATAATCGGCATAATCCTATTTAATTATGACAAGATCATAAAGGACAGATGGTATATTGTATCCTTTTCCTTGATTATTGGAGGTGCAATAGGTAATCTGATTGACAGGATTCTCATAGGCCATGTCACTGATTTCATCAGCTTTTACATCATCTTTGATTACTTTCCTGCTTTTAACCTGGCTGATACTGCTATCAGCATTGGTGCAATCATCTTGTTGATTAGTTTGTTTAAGAAAAAGTAGATGATTTTTAATGACCTATAATTTTTATCCCCGGTATCCTCTCAAAGTGGGACTTGTTTTTTGTAATAATTGTGTCAATCCCATTTCTTAATGCTATTCCTGCAATAAAACAGTCATTATCATCAATTTTCTTTCCTTTTTGAATTAAGTCTCCGCAGATTCTTGCAGACTTTGATATTGATTTTCTGTCAAGTTGCAGGATTTCAAACATATCTAAAAAATTCTTAATATGCTCTATTCTCTTTTCTACATCTATTCCCTCAACTTTAGTCACTCCAACTAATAATTCATATTCATTAATAGTTGTGGTTTTTATTGGTGAGTTAATGTTTTTTAATATTGGCAGAATCTCTTTTTTTCCATTGAGGAAGTCAATTAAAAATGTGGTATCAGCAATCATTATAGATAGTCCCTCTTGCAATCTCTCATTTCTTTTACAGTTTTGTGAATTGACTTGATCTGTTCTTCTGACATGTCACTCCACAATCCAAAGAATTTCATTATATTATTATTCTTCAGGTTTCTTCTAATTACATCGCTAAAGCTCTCACTATCTCTTTTATTTCTCTTTAGCAATTCATATACATCATCCATTATTGAGATTGTTTTTGTTCCCATCTTATTCCTCTGATTTCCATCATCCTTTTCTATCTGTAATGTCTGTGTATCTGTGTATGCATCTGTGTATATAAGTTTTTCTGTTTTTGTTGAAACCATAATTATTAATTTTAAGAGGTTGTTAATAAAGATATGTTAAGAATTATTGGAAGAATTTCATTGAATTCGAAAAGATTGCAGGTCTGTTGAAAAAACTTCAGATAACATTAATTTATATAAAAGATTTCCAGAGTTTATGAAAATAATCTAGGGGCAGAATTTTCTAGGATAAAAAATAAAAAAATTTATATATTAGTATACTTATTTGTATATCATATATTTCATTAATTTTTGAAAAAGGAGGTTGATCTTTATGGCTAAAAAAGAGTGGTTAAGTAAGAAAAAAGAATCCAAAGGTTGGAGTGTTCTGATTGTTTTGGTTATTGTTTGCATTGTTGCTGTTATTTTCTTTTTAGTTGGTAAGAATAATTCTGCTGGTGATTTGGCTGGTGAGGCAATAAATGTTAAGACTGGAGAAGTAGAAGGAGATTCAGCTTCAGTTCTATTTAAAGATGGTGCAAATATTATCAGTAACTATAACGGTATGAATTTTAATGTAAAAGATGCTAACACTGGATTATATCATCAATTAATTTTGACTAGAGGGGGTAGTCTTGGGATTGGAACAACAAACCCTCAAGCAGAGTTGGATGTTGTTGGTGATATAAAATCTTCTGGTACAATCTGTGATGGAAGTGCTGGATGTATCAAACTACCTTTAAGACGTTATGGAAAAGTTTGGCAAAACACAAGTAAAGTTTTTATCCCTGAGCTGGTTGATTATGAGGTGAGATTTATTAAAGTTACAGGTGCTTTTAATTTTGAATTAAGTGTAACAATGGCAGGAGAAGGTTGGAACACTGATCCAAAAAGTGTTACTATAGGCTATGATACCTGCGAAGATATCACCTTTAGTAACAATCATAAGGTAAAAATTTGTGGTATAGGTGGAACTGGTTCATCAATAATATATTATATTGAAGAACTATAATAAATCATTCATTTCTTTTTCTTTTTAACTTTCTTCTTAGAACTCTTCTTGCCAGCAGTCTTCTTTGATTTTGACTTATTGTCATAAACCTCAACTTTTGGAGCCTCTTTCTTGACTTTCTTCTCCTCAGATTCATATGGCTCAATCTCCATATCTTCATCTTCCTCTCCAATATTTGCAATAGCCTTGAAAAATCCTATAAAATCAACAATGACAAGTATTCCAAACAATATAAGATTGTCAGATATGACTGATTTCAAGAATATTATATTTACCAGATTGACTGCAAAGAATAGCATCACTAACACCCATGCCCATCCTTCTTCAAAAAATAGTCCGAATAGGAATATTAGGCTGATGAACAATAGGAATAGGAATAATAAGATTTCCAGTCTGAATAATAATCCTGTTGTCTTAAACATGATCAGGATTAAAGCAACTAGATGTATCAATAATATCAGCAATACTTGTATATATTTTTCCCCCAACATACAATATAGTTGTATCAAACTCCTATTTAAGTATTTCTATTCTAGAGTAGTGATATTTCTATTAGAACTTGATTAAAGGTCTTCAAAATCCTCTATCTGCTTTAAATAACCCTTATTTCTTAGAAATTGGACCTGGTTTTTTGTATATTTATAGATGACATCTCCTTTTTCATCTCCTCCAAATTCCCATGGTTCTATTATGACTATGTCACCCTCTCTTACCCAAAGCCTTCTTTTTAGCCTTCCTGGTATCCTGCATACCCTTGTCTTGCTGTCAAAACACTTAACCCTTAATCTAGATGCCCCTAATCTTTGCTCAAGTAGACCAAACACTTCAGGCGGCCTTGGCATCCTGACTCTGACTACCTGCTCTTCCTGATCACTGTTTCTATTGTAACTTCCTCCTTTTTTTTGAGGTTTCTTTTTCTTTTTATACATTTGTTTTAATAGAACTGAAAAGATTATTTAAAGGTATTGATTTTTAGATAAAAAAAATATATAAAAAATAATACTCATCAATTAAATTTATATACTATCTATATCAGATATCATCTTATGCCAGGACTTAATCTTGATCTGCCAAAAAAAAGGTATATGAAGATAAATGCTCATGTATTCAAAAGAATTATTGCTTATATCCTTGATCTGTCAATTTTATTGATCATAATGTGGCCTATTGTTGCAGTTCTCAAGAATGTAGTGCATATTCCAGATACTGGATCTGTCATAGATCAATACATATTCATAATCAAGAATCCATCGCTTTTCAATATGCTTTTTATTGTTGAGATTGTTGAATTTATCATTTTCTTCATCTATTTCACAGCTTTGGAATATAAGATTAATCAGAGCATAGGTAAATTGATAATGAATATATCTGTTGAATCAGAAAAAGATAAGCTTTCATTATGGCAAGTTGGCTTAAGAAATATTTATTTGATTCCAATCATCCCTTTTAATCTACTTCAGATAATTGATCCAATCCTCATGATTTTCAGGAAAGATCATAAAAGGTTGAGTGATATTTTTTCAAAGACTAAAGTAGTTGAAAATATTGCTATTCATTGAGATTTTTTCACAACTGACATATTAAACAAAACATTTATATGTTATATATCTTAGAGAATATATCTAGAGAATATAAAATGGCAAAAAAAGAAGTGAAATCTAATAAGAACTGGATCATAATAATAGTAGTAATCTTGATAATAGGCTTTATCTCATTGGTGTTTGCAGGAGTGTTATCATTATTTACAGGTTCGTCTTCAATGTCTTCAATTTCAGTTGGCAATGTTGCTGTAATTCCTGTCAAAGGTGTTATTGTCACTGAAGGTGGTGGATTTGGATTTACTGAATATGCAGTATCAGGTGAAATCATTGATCTTATTGAAAAAGCTGACAATAATCCAAGTGTCAAGGCAATTGTCTTTGAGATAAACAGTCCTGGTGGAAGTGCAGTTGCAAGTGAAGAGATTGGCCATGCAATAAAAAAAGTGGATAAGCCAACTGTTGCATATATCAGGGAAGTTGGTGCTTCAGGCGGATATTGGGTTGCTTCTGCAACAGACAGGATTTTTGCCAACAGGATGTCAATAACAGGATCTATAGGAGTGATTGGGTCATATCTTGAATTCTCAGGGTTTTTGGAAAGGTATAATATCACTTATCAAAGGTTGGTTTCTGGAAAATATAAGGATGCAGGTAGTCCTTATAAAAAACTCTCACCTATTGAAGAGCAATTGATACAAGAGCAATTGGATCTTATCAGGGATTATTTTGTTGATGAGGTTGCTGAAAACAGGGATATTGACAGGAATAGGATAGATGAGCTAGCAACTGGAATGTTTTATATTGGATCTAAAGCAAAAGATTTTGGCTTGATAGATGAGATTGGTGGAGAAGATGTAGTCAAGGCTTATCTTGAGAAAGAGCTGAATATGACTGTAAATTTTGTCAATATGCAGAAAGAGAAATCTTTTCTTGAAGTCTTGGCTCAGGCAATGTCTCAGCAGTCATTCTGGGTTGGCAAAGGCATAGGTGACACTCTTCTAGAACCCCCAAGACAGGTCCAGCAGGTCAATGTCTGGGCTTGATTATTCCTATTATAAATTTTTTATTATAAATAGTTTGATTGTTTATATTATTGAGAAATAAATTAATTAGTCTTACCTGGCAGAATCTGCTTGTCTTTCTACTTCAATTTTCTTTGAGACAGAGCCTGAATTTGCACTGAGATTATATGCATTGATTATCTCATCTGATAGAGTGTCAACAATTGATTTTTTTGCATTGAATGACTTTTGATATGCTGATTGTGTCATCTGCCTCAATGCATAGTCAATCCTTCTCTGCGGAGCGCACTCAACTGCTCTTGGGTATCTGGCTCCGCCATATTCTATTGTGATTATCTCTTCTCTTGGAGCTGCATTTTCAACAGCTTTTACAAATACCTCAACTGGATTCTTGTTTGTCCTTTTCTCAATGATTATGAATGTCTTTTCAACAATCTTATATGCTGTCTGCCCTTTTCCAGTTGTTGTGTTTGATGACTTGAAATGTTTCTTTCCTTTATGCCCTGCATTCATGATTTTATTAATGAGTCTTTCAACAATAAAAGTTCTTGTCTTGTGAAACCTTACCCCAGTGTTCTTTGATCCAGTCTTTGGGACAATCTTTGGATCAATATTGATGTAATCAACCAGTCCTGGATCCATCACTTTGATTGAACCTGTTCCCCATCTGTTGAATGTTTTTATCTCTATCATCTTATCTTCTCGCTTTCTCTATTTTGCCTCTCAGCAATGCGTTCAGGCTCTGGTCATTGATTTTAATGACTTGCCATCTGACTCCTGGAATATCTCCTTTTGACCTTCCCATTCTTCCGCCAATGCATTCAATCAATACTTCATCGTGTTCATCTACCAGTTTTGTTGCTCCGTCTCCTGGAATAAATGCAGTGACTTGCTTGCCATTCTTGACTAGTTGGCATCTGACGCATTTTCTCATGGCAGAGTTTGGCTGTTTTGCCTCTAATTGTATCTTTTCTAGCACAATGGCTTTAGCCTGTGAACTTCCTTCTAATGGATCAGCTTTTTCCTTTAGCTTGAGGACTCTTCTAAGGTATACTCTATGAGACCATCTAGACTTATTTCTTCTCTTGATGAGCTTTTTTCCTGTATTCAATCCATTGCTTTTCTTTCCCATTTTATATATAATAAGAGTTTGAATTCCCTTTTTAAAGGTTTGGTTTTTTATGAAGTAAAAAACAAAACCTAAGGAACGAAGTGACAAAGGTTTCGTTTTATTTTTTTATAAATGAAACCTTAAAAACGCTTAAAATTCCTTTGGAATTTTTGTGTCCCAAAAAGTGCATATCACTTTTTAGGGATCTTTGATTTTTATAGGTTTTGTTTTATTCAACCTTAATTTCATTGATATCAAAATATCTTTTTATGATATTCTCATTGCTTCTAAGAATGGAAGCATTCCTTCCTATCAAGAATCCTCTTGATTTAAGGTCAGATGAGATTATTTTTACAATTCCTTCATCTTCTATCTTTACCTCTTTTACTTTTATAGGAAATATGATGTTTTTGATAAATTTTATCATATCAGGATTATATTCAATTATTTTTATTTTCTTCTTGATCTTGTTCTCAATCTTCCTTACATTGATTCCATTTTTTCCAATTGCTTTTCCAATCTCATTCTGTCCTACAATGAATATTGTCAAGTTATCAGTGTCGATGCAGTCTTTTACTTTTGCATGGGTCATATTCTCAAATAGGGAAATTAACTTAATAAGCTTAAAATCAAATTTAATTCTTTCCAATCTTAACCTTTTAATAAGCCTATAACAGAAATTGAGAAGGGCTTCTTGCATATGCTTCCTAGCTCGTCATTTGCAATATCCAGTTGAATAATTTCTATTTTTTCAACTTTATTATAATTATCAAGATCTTTCCTTACATCATCAGAGCAGTTTTTTGTGATGAACACTTTCTGGATGTTTCCTAATTTGATATTATTAAGTGTATTGTTGGTTCCAATCACTAATTTTCCTGTTTCAAGATTTTTCTTTATCTCATCTATGTCTGGCATTATTTCTTCACCTTTGTCACTAGTCCTGGAAGACCTGTTCCTACTGGTATCGGCTGGTTGATCATCACATTCTCAACAACTGATAATAACAGGTCTTTCTCACCGATTAGGGCTGCATTAATTATATGCTTGATAGGAGTCTCAAAGCTTGCCCTTGCCAAGACACTTGTTTTCTCATTTACAACTCCATATCTTGTGATTCCTTTGACATCACCGTTTGCAGTCATGGTATCAGCTACAAGCATAATATGCCTGATATCAACATTAAGCCCTTGGCTTTCTATGACCTTGAATACCTCATTTATGATTGTTTGTCTTGCTGCTTCGATTCCTAGCACATTAAATGTCTCAAATACATCATTTGTCGCAGTCCTTTTAAAGTCGACAAAAGGAAGGGACATGACTTCTTCAAGATTTGATCCTGATGTTATGATGATGAATTCATCTTCTCTTTTTACAGGGAGAACCTGTTTGATATCTTTCACACCGCTTATATATATATCCTTGATCTTTTCTTTTATCTTATATACTTGATTAAGGGTCTCGTCTTTGCCTTTAGGTTTTACTATGATTCCCTCTTTTCTTTGCCTTATTGTGACTCCTCTTATTCCAGATTGTAGGGCTTTTACAACTTGTTCTGTTTTTTTTATTTTGTGTTCTTCCATCTTTTTTGTGTCAAGTTTTATCTCAACTTCTGATTCTGCAATATTGATCAGAAATTCAGCTGTTATCTCACTCAGCTTTGTTTCCTTTATTGAAAGGGCTATTTCCCTGATATCTTTCCCCTTATTATAAGGTGGATTTAGATAGATCTCCATCATAGGGGTTGCAATTTTTTTTCTTCCATCCAGTATTTCTATGATTCTTGGAAGACCCAAGGTGACATTCATCTCAGCAACACCAGCATAGTGGAAAGTGTTTAGTGTCATCTGTGTTCCTGGTTCTCCTATTGATTCTGCGCTGATAATGCCAACTGATTCCCCAGGCTCGATTTTTGATTTATCATATTCTTCATGGACCTTTTTTAGGATTCTCTCAATTCTATCAGCATTGAATCCTTTTGTCTTTTCCTTTATATCTTCGATTATCTTATCAGGCAGTATTTCCTTGTATTTGTCAAATGTTTTCATTTTCCACCTTTTATTTGGTATGATCAATTATGTTCTGGATATTTATTGTTCCGCCTTCAGATTTTGACACATCTATCTTATCCTCTCCATATTTGAACTGGATGATTTTTCCTGAAGCATCCCTTACTGTATCATCATATTCAACTCTTAGATCCTGCATTGCATTAGCAAGTCTCCTATAAAGATATCCTGATTTTGGAGTTCTCAGCGCTGTATCCATAAGTGAATCTCTTCCTGTCATTGCAGCGAAGAAGAATTCATAAGGTTTGAGGCCTGATTTAAAGCTTGATTCGATAAATCCATGGGCATCTGCGTTTAAGTCTCCTTGTTTAAAGCATGATAGAGTCCTGTTTTTATAGCCATTTTCAATCCTTTTCCCCCTTAAGGCTTGTTGGCCGACTATTGCTGCCATCTGTGCAAGATTCAATATATTTCCTCTTGCTCCACTGTCAGCCATCACTATTGTATGGGTTTTTTTGTCGCAGTGCTTGCTGACTACCTGTCCTGTTTCATTTCTTGCTTTATTGAGAAGTTCTAATATTTTAAGTTCAAGTGTCTCTTTCAAGGTTCTTCCTGGGAAAGTCTCCAGTATGCCTTCATTGAATTCTTGGATTAATCTTTTAATGTCATTATGGGCATTGTCAAGGATTTCCTTAATTTTTTGTTTTGCATCTTTTGGAAGATCTGTGTCTGATATGGATACTGAGAATCCATGTCTTAAAAGCACTTTTGTTCCCATATTGAAAAACTTTTCAAGGATGCCGATTGTCTCTTCTGCACCATATTGCTTATGGATAGTCCTTAATAATAATCCTGATCCTTCACCTAAGTTGCTTGAATCAAGAACCCCTTCTATTAAGTCTCCTTTTTTGATTATTAGGTCTTCACCAGATCTTGATTTTCCTTTAAAATTGAAGTCTTCTGGGATAACCAGTGAAATAATCTCTTTGCCACTCACAGTTTCTTTTTTTGGAAGTCTTGAGAAATCATTGATTCCTATTGATGATAATAGGTCAATTGCCTCTTTTCTTGTATATTCAATCTCTTTTGTTAGTAGGTAATTTCCAGAGATAGCATCCTGCTTGCATCCGATGACACTTAACCCATATCTTGGGCTTATTATCTGAGTCTGAACTTTCATGAGATTCTCTGCTTCTGATCTTGATTCTTCTGTTTGAGGTATGTGAAGATTCATCTCATCCCCATCAAAATCCGCATTATATGGATTGCATACAGCAGGGTTTAGACGGAAGGTTTTCCCTGGCATTACCCTCACTAGATGGCACATCATTGACATCTTGTGTAGGCTTGGCTGCCTGTTGAATATTGCGATATCTCCATCCATAAGATGCCTTTCAACTGTGTATCCTGGTTGGATTTCCTCAAGAGATGCTTCTTTTGTCTCTTCTGTTATCTTCTTCTTCTTGCCGTCAGGTCTTATAATATAATTTGATCCAGGATATTTTGTTGGTCCTTTCTCAACAAATTTTTTCAGATAATTCATATTCCAATCATTTACCCTTTCTGGAATTGTCAGATTCATTGCGATTGAGAGTGGAACGCCTACTTCATTGATCCTAATATTAGGATCTGGGCTGATCACAGTCCTTGCAGAGAAATTTGTTCTCTTTCCTGTAAGGTTATGCCTTATCCTTCCTTCTTTGCTGATAATCCTTTCAGTTATAGTCTTAAGAGGCTGGCCTGACCTATGTCTTGCAGGCGGAAGCTGTGCAATATTATTGTCAAAGTAGGTTGTTATATGATATTGCAAAAGATCCCATAAATCTTCGATAATGATTTCAGGAGCTCCTGCATTTATATTTTCAAATAATCTTTGGTTGATTCTTACAATATCACCCATCTTATGGGTTAGATCATCCTCGCTTCTTTCTCCTGATTCAAGGGTGATAGATGGCCTTATTGTTACTGGAGGTATTGGAAGTACAGTTAGCACAGCCCATTCAGGCCTGATTGTCTTTGGATTCAGGCCAAAGATTTCAATATCATCATCTGTGATCTTTTCTAGTCTTGCCCTGATTTCGATTGGGCTGATCCTTTTTTCATTCTCAAGGAATGTTGTAGGTTTTTCAAGTGTTATTTTCATCTGTTTGGCTTTGCAGTATGGGCATTTGTTTACAGACTTAAGTGATGTGACCAACTCCTTGATCTTGTCCCTTCGTGCTTCCATTCCAGATTCTTCTTCTATGGATTCCAGCAATTTCATGAAAGGTTCAATCTTATTCTTTGGAAATAGTATTCTTCCACAATCCCTGCATGTATTTCTCAAAAGACTAAGCACAACATCAACAAATTTTACATGGATTATTGGTCTTGCTACTTCTATATACCCAAAATGCCCAGGACATTCCTTCAGTTTTGATCCACAGGTCTTGCATTTAAGTCCTGGGTCAATGACACCTAATCTTATGTCCATCAATCCACCATCTACAGGATAGCCTTCTTTATCATAAAGTTCTGGAGTGACTATTTTTGCAGAAGCCATCTGCTTTATCATCTTTGGGCTGAGTACTCCAAAAGATATTGCCTTGACTTTCTTATAGGCATATTGTTCATAGCCTTCGATCTTTTCTGGCTCATCCTCTATCTGAGTCTCTTCTTTGATTTCAACAGCTTCTTCAGCTTCTGCTTCTTCCTTATCCTCTTCAGTCTTTACTTCGTCTTCTTCTGCCATGTTTTTTACCTTTAATACTATTAATTATGATATATGATTAATATTTGTTCTCAAGTTGTAGTTTTGGATATATGCCAAGTGATTTGAATTCATCTAGTATTAGCTTGAATGCATAAGCAATCTCAATATTGTTGATTTCAACATTGTCTCCGCATATTGGGCAGAAACTCCTGTTCTTATATTCATCATGGATTGCAATTATTCCGCAGCTTTCACAGACTGGAACAATTGTCTTGTCAGCATCAAACCTTTCCTTTAGCAATAAGCTTGCTCCATGTGCGACAAATGTATCTTTTTCCATCTCTCCCAGCCTTAAGCCTCCTTCTTTTGCCCTTCCTTCAGTAGGTTGTCTTGTTAAAAGCTGTATTGGACCACGTGCTCTTGAATGGATCTTATTTGCGACCATATGTTTTAATTTGAGATAGTACATATTTCCGATGAAGATTTTGGTTTTCATCTGTTTGCCTGTTATTCCGTTATACATTGTTTCTGTGCCATTTTCTCTGAATCCAAGTGTTTCAAGTTCTTTTCTTATATCTTTTTCTGATTCAGAATTAAAAGTTGTTCCATTGATCTGTCTTCCTGCCAATGATCCGGTCTTGCCAGCTATCAGTTCTATTAAGTGTGATATAGTCATCCTGCTTGGAATACCATGCGGACTGAATATCAGGTCAGGTCTGTTTCCTGATGCACTGAATGGCATGTCTGATTCTGGAACAATCATTCCTATGACACCCTTCTGCCCATGCCTGCTTGTGAATTTATCACCTATCTCTGGGATCTTCTGATCTCTCATTCTTACTTGGACTAATTTATTGCCTTCTTCATTTTCAGTTATGAGGATGAAATCCACAATTCCTTGCTCTCCATGCTTGACATTTATTGAGCTTTCTCTTCTTATATTTGATGTTAGGCTGTATTCATCCATACTGCTCAAGAACCTTGGTGGTGAAGTTTTGCCGATGAGCACATCATCTTCTTTTACTGGAGCTTCAGGGTATATTATTCCATCTCCTTCTAAAAGCCTGTAATCTTTTTCACTCTTGTATCCTTTTACATCCTTGTCAGGGATAGTGATCTCATCAACAAGTCCTCCTGAGTATCTTAATTCTTCTGCTATGCTAGGCCTATAATATGTGCTTCTTCCAAATCCTCTTTCAATAGATCCTTTATTGATCACAATAGCGTCATCCATATTATAACCATCATAGCTCATGACAGCAACAATTATATTCTGACCAGCAGGATGCTGATCATAATTTGAGACATCATAAACAATTGATTTTACAATTGGGACTTGAGGATAATGTAACAAGCTTACATCCATATCCATTCTCAATGAGAAGTTTGAAGTATAGAAACCGATTGCCTGTTTTTGGTTCTTAGATCCCATTCCAATTCTTGCTCCAGGGGAATGGTTTGCATAAGGGACTAATGAGCTTGTCAATCCAAGCATTACTAATGGGCTTATCTCAACATGTGTATGGTCTTTGGTTATATTCTCTTCAGTAAACGCTACAAGGCAATTTTCTTCTTCAGCAGCGTCAATATATTCAATAACTCCATGTTCAACCAGATCATTCCAGGAGATTTCGTTCTTCTTGAGCTGAGTTATATGTTTATCATTCAATATTAGCTGACCATCTTGAAGTACAAGCAGAGGTCTTCTTACCCTGCCTTTGGATGTTTCAATAAATATATTGTCATCTGATTCTTTATAATACACATTTAGGTTCTTGTCAATCACACCTTTCCTTCTTTCTGAAATGATCTGCTTGACAGTATCTTCAGGATATTCAACATTTCCTATAAATTTTCCGTTTAAGTATACTTCTGCCATATTAAAAAACCTTTTGTTTCTTATTGTTTTTAATTTTCTCTTACTTTGTTGTTTTCAATCCTATATTTTTTAATGATCTTATTATCTCATCTTCATCGCTTTCTTTGGATATGTTTGCCATGAGTGCAAGATTTTTTCTCAATCCTATATTTGTTCCTTCAGGAGTCTCAATTGGGCATAATCTTCCCAAGTGTGTGCAATGAAGTTTTCTTGCTTCAAAATTCTCTTGTGAAGCGCTCAATGGACTGACAACCCTTTGAAGATGGCTCATTGTCTCGAGGAAATTTAATCTTTGGATTCTCTGGCTTATTCCTTTTCTTCCTCCAACCCAATTTCCAGTTGCCATTGAAGAATATATCCTTGATGTTAAAAGTTTGTCTCTGATAATGACTTTTATTGACGGAAACTTGCCTCTTTTCACAATTCTTTGGAAATTGTAGAGAAGGTCTCCGATTAAGATTTTTAGATTGACCCTGAACAGGTCTGATAAAAGATCCCCGCTCATTTTAAGTCTTTTGTTCATGTAATGGTCTTTATCATCTGTCTCTCCATTTCTGGACTTCTCAATATATTGTTTTAGCAGTTTGCAAAGGTTTAATGCTTTGAACATCCTATCTTCTTTTGTTATTCCAAGATGAGGAAGAAGGTATTTATCGAGGATCTCTCTCATCCTGTCTATCCTGATTTCTTTTGATTGGGTTATTCCTATCTTTTTTGCGATTATGTCAAGAGCATCTTCTTCATTTTTTACATCCACAAATTCATATAGATTTATCAGAACCTCATCATACTGTTTGCTCTCTGATATGTTTTTCATGATTTCTTCATCTTTTAAAAGGCCTAATGCTTTTATGATTATCAGGATAGGGATTCTTTTTACCCTTGTGAAACTTAAGTAGAACATTCCATCTTTCATCTTTTCTATTGTATGAGGAATCTTGAATGATCCTCTTTCACTAAAAAGTTTGCCTGAGAATTCAGTTGGACCCACATTTGATCTATCTAAAAGCATCTTATTAGGTGCAAGATCTTCTATATTTATCAAGACTTTCTCTGTCCCATTGATGATGAAGTAGCCACCAGGATCTCCTGAATCTTCTCCTTTTTCTATCAGCTCTTCTGCATTCATGTCTTTGAGATGGCAGAATTTGCTCTTAAGCATTATTGGGATGTTTCCTATCTGTGTCACAAAACTTTCTCTTTGTGCTCCATTTATATGTGCACTCATCTCAATAAAACATGGTGCTGAATATGTTATCTTTCTGAGCCTTGCCTCTATTGGATAAATCGCTCTCTTGCTTCCGTCAGCTTCTGTTATTTCAGGTTTTGTTACCCAAATCTTATCAAGTCTTATCTTGAATTCATCAATATTATGTGGTATGATTGTAGGTTCAATCTCTTTGTTCTCTTCAATTATTTTCTGCAGTTCCACATCAATGAAACTGTTGAAATTATCGATGTCAGAACTAATCAGATTATTTTCTTCAAAATATTTCTTAATCAATAGTTCTTGATATTGTTTTACAGGCTGTTGTTCAATCATCTGAAACCACTCTATAAAAATCGAATATTCCTGCAGTTGGACTGTTTCTAGTAATCTTGATTATATCTCCAGGTTTGGCTGATAATTCTTTTATAGTAGGATCTTTCTTGCCAATCTTTGGCATTTCTTTTACAGTCACCCTATATTGGTCAAATAGCTTCTGTTTCTCCTCTGCAGAGATTTTTTGGTGATTAGGTACAAGAATGTGTTTCCTGATATCAATTTTTGTTTTCATATGTTTTCCCTCTTGATTCATTACCAGGATAAAAAAATACGGGCCGGACGAGACTCTCAAATCCCAGGGATTTATGGTCTCCCTCTGGGATATTTGAACTCGCGACCACCTGATCTCTTCTTGGGATATTATTCCCAAAATGATTTTATGGTTTATCCCCTTAAAAGTCAGATGCTCTATTGCCCTTAATGATTTTACATTAACCCAGGCTGAGCTACCGGCCCATGATTATAAACGCCCTGGTCGGGACTTCCATCACAATTCTTTTGAATTGTGTATTCGAACCCGAGTCGAAGCCTTTCAATGACCAAAGTCTCGACAGGGCTTCATGATAGACCAGACTACACCACCAGGGCATATGTTAATGAATATGCAATATACTCATTATATATGATATAGCTCTTTCTATAACTAATTTTTGTCTTCTTAATCATAGAAAGATTTGCCCTGCATATAGTATATGTTGTTTTAATTCCATTTATAAAGCTTTTGGTTTTTCGAGTTTGAAACGAGAAAAACTAAAAGTTACGAACGATAGTGAGTTTGCTTTTGGTTTTTATCCAAAAGCTTCGAATGATAATGAGTTTGCTTTTGGTTTTTATCCAAAAGCTTCGAATGATAATGAGTTTGCTTTTGGTTATTATACTAATTTCATAATATTCCTCTATAAATATAGAATAAAAAAATATCCCCACCCCCGGACTTTCATTCAGGATTTCTCCCAAAATTCGAACCAGGAACCTTTCGGTATCAGCTGATTGTTTATCATCATAGTGCTTGGCACATATCAAAACAATTTCTACAGCCGAACGCTCTAGCCGTTGAGCTAGGTGGGGACTATAAGTATGAAGTTTAATTTGATATATAAAGATGTCGGAAAATTAATAAAGTTTAAGCACTTCTTTTTTTTCATGGGGTTGTGGTCTAGCTTGGAAGAGAAATCTGAGCAGCTAGGATACGTGCCCGGGGTCGTTCAATTAAAGGACGCCGATGCGCACGTGGTCGCCAGTTCGAACAGTTTTCGCTTGCGAAAATGGCATTAAAGCGATACTTTGAAATTCTGGCCAACCCCATCACTTTTAAATTTCTGCACATACTCACATACTATATATACTATACATAGCAGAAACATTTAAATATGAGTTTAGGTAGTATTTTATTATTATAGTGGGTATTGATATTATGGGAAAAAAAGGTAGATTATTACTGAATACTATCATTATATTAATCTGTGTTCTATTTTCTATGTCAATTGTTTACGCTGCAGGGTTTTCAGTTACATCAAATCCAATATCTGATTCAATCACATTAGATGATACTGCTGTTTTTGAATTGACTGTCAGAAATAATGAGGAATTTGATGACAGGTATAGGATATTTTATTCTGATGTGCTTTGGGATTTTCATACAGATCCAAGGACAGACTCTACTTTTGAGGTTGATTTTAAATCAACTGAGACAACTAGGCTTGTCTTTGCACCAAATGAACTAGAATATGGTACTCATGTGATTCCATTGAATGTAAAATCACTGAAAACCGAGGAGGTCAAGAGGTTGAATCTTGCTGTCTCGATTGTCTCAGATGAACAGGATGGGGGAGAGATATATGGCACTGCTGTAAGGACTAATATTGTGATGAAAGATGAGGCTGATCCAAGAGATGAATTGGTGGTTACTATAGAATTAGAGAACAGAAATCCTAAGAATAATCCTGATCTGACTCTTGTGATTGAGAGTGATATTTTTAAGCAGCAGCAAAAGGTCAGCCTAGCTCCTTATGAAAAGAAAAAGGTTGATTTCAAGATTGATCTTGATGATCTTGAAAAACCTGGAAAGCATTTCCTTGATTCTTACTTATTAGTTGATGTGCCAAATAACAGGACACTTATCATGGGAAGAGCTCCGAAATCAATGATTTATGAGATTATTGAATATGGAGAGTTATTAGAAGATAGGACTTTGAAAAAAGGATTCCTTAAATCAACAGAGACAATAACCTTGACTAATAATGGGAATGTTGGACAGGTTAAATTATTTAAGGTTGAGACAAATCTTTTTAAAAAGCTGTTTCAGAAAGTCACTCCTGGATATTCCCAAATCTTTGAGGATGGAAGCAGGTATTATGGATTTGACATATCATTGGATCCTGCTGAGAAAATTGAGATTGTAGTAAAGTCTAATTATAGCATTATTTTCTGGTTGTTATTATTGATTATCATCATCATTGTATTATATTTTATTTTCAGGTCTCCTATAAGGATTATAAAGACTTCTTCAAATGTCATTATGAAAGAAGGTGGGATCTCTGAAGTCAGGATCATGGTTCATGTAAAAAATATAAGTTATAAGCCTGTAGATGATGTTGTCATATTCGATCAAGTCCCTCATATTGCTGAGGTTATCAAGGAATTCCCAGTAGGAACATTGAAGCCTACATCTATATTGAATCATGATAAGAAAGGGACATTATTGAAATGGCATATTGACTCTTTGGATAGTTTTGAGGAAAGGATACTGACTTATAATATCAAGTCAAGATTAAGCATTCTAGGAGGTTTCATTCTTCCTCAGACAAAAGGTAGTTTCAAGAATTTTGGCAGGAAAAGGTCTGTCCTTTCAAACAAGTTCAATTTCAAGCTTTAGCTGATGATCCTGCTTATATGCTCTTCTTTTCCTATCCTTATTATGTTCTCTACAAAGCTCTCAATCTTGCTCTCATGGCTGACTATTATTATCTGCTTGTTCTCCAGCTCATCAATCACTTCTCTTACCTTGTCAAGCTGGTCAGTTGAGAATCCGTCAGTTGGCTCATCAAGGATTATGAGGTCCTTGGTCTTGATTGTGCTTATCATGCTGTTGATGATCTTGTTCAGGCTGAGCCTGTAGGATAATGCAAGGCTTGTCTTCTCACCGCCTGATAGATTATTTATTTCTGTCTCATATCCGTTCTGTTCAATTATTGGTGTGAACTGGTCATCGAGCCGCACATTTATTATCTCATCCTCTATCAGTGTGTTGAACCAGGTCTGGAACAATGAATTGAACTCTTGGTGAAGGCTTACCATCACATTTTTCTCAATCACTTCCATAAGCTTGATGAAATATCCTTCAAGCCAGTGCTGTATCTGGCTTAGCTGTTTCAATTTAGCCTTGTCCTTATTCTTCTCTTCAATCTCTTTTTCAATAATCTCAATGGTTTTAAGAATGCCTTCTTTCTCTTTTGCATTCTCTGCTTTTTTTATCTCTTTTTCCCTTAATGTCTTATTTTCCTTGTCAAGATCAATCTTCATGACCTTATATCTGTCTTCAATGTCTTTTATCTTGCTGATCCTGTCATTCAGCTCCATCCTCTTGATGTTTATCTCTCCAATCTCTTTTTTGATCATCTGGAGCCTTGAATTCTTGTCCCTTATTCTTTTCCTGCTCTCTATTAGGTTTTCCTCTTTTACATTTCTTATTGAGATATCTTTTTCAATCTTTCTGTATTTCTCAATCTTGTCCTTCAGCTCATCTAGCATCTGATTTCTTTTTTGCTCATCAGAGATGAGATTTTTTATCTCAAGCCCAAGTTCTATGATCTTATCTCCTTCTCTTTTCTTTATGTTGTATTTATGCTCATGCTCAACATTCTGCTCGCATAGAGGGCATTTATCAATCTTTGACACCCTTTCAATTATCTCTCTTGAGGTATTTATCTTAGTGGTTCTGATTGATATTTGTGTTCTGACTGATTGTATAGATTTTTCATGAGAAATGAGCATCTGGCTAAGTTCATTTATTTGTTTCTGGATGTTTTCAAGAGATTGCTCTGTTCCAGGGATCTTTATCTCTTTCTCAAGATTTATTATCGCCCTGTTCATTTCTTCTATCTCTTCTTTCAGATTATTGTTCTCCTGGACTCTGTTCATCAGATTATTGGTCATGACATCATTTTGGTTTTTTAGAATGTTATACTTTCGTATTCCTTCTTCGATTGATTCAATCTCTTTTCTTTTTTCATTCAGTCTTTCCCTGGTCTCTTCAACCTCTTTCTCATATATCTTTATCCTTACTTCAATCTCTTTGATCTCATTTTTCTTGAGTTTTTTATTATGGATTTTTTCATCAAGGTCTTTGATCCTATCTTCATAAATCTTTGATTTGTCCTTGATATCTTTTATTGCAATGATTGCATTCTCCCTGATCTTCTTGTACTTGTCTATTCCAAACACTTTTCTTAATGTTTCCAGCCTTTCTTCTTTTCCTCCTGTTATTATCTGTTTCATCGCTTCCTGCGGTGTGTATACAGTATATCTATAGATCAGGTCCTTGCTCTTTGTCAGTAATTCTTTTGGATATCCTAGCAAATTTAGGATATCTGATCTGAGTTCACTTGCTGTTGCATCTTTTTTTATCCCATCTTTTATTATGTATCCTGCTATCTGCTTGATATCATTTTTTCCTCTTTTCAAGATCCTTTTGATTAGATATTCTTTTCCTTCAACATCAATCTTCAGCTCAACTGACCCTTGGTTTTTTCCGTTTCTTAATAAGGATGCAGGTCCAAGGTCGCTTCTGTTCAGGCCGAATAATGCAAACTCAGTTGCAAGAAGTATTGTTGACTTTCCGCTTCCGATGTCTCCGCTCAAGAGAATGGTTCCTGACGGAAAATCGATTGTCTCATTGACATAGCTTCTTATGTTCTCTAGTTTCAATGATTTTATTATCATGCATGCATGTTAAGAATCCTGATTTATATGTTTTTGTGTGCTAGATTAATCCTTTCTTTTTTAGCAAAAGCCATGGATACCCTTGAAAATCTTGCTCTCCTGTTTTAGCGTTCAATTCATTGAGAGTCTGATACAAGTATTTTTTAGCTTCTTCAATATTCTTAAACTCTCCTTTTGCTTCTATCTCTATAAATATTAACCCATCTTTTAATACATCAATCGCTATCTCTGTATCCTTATAATGCCAAGTTCTTCTATTTTTTTCAACAATAATCATCTCTTTTATTCCAAGATTTTCAAATATTTTTCTTAATAAATCAATATCTTCTACTTTTGTTTCATATTCGTCGCATGAATTTGTCATTTCAGTCTCTGAGTGATGCCAATTTTTATAATTCAGATAAGATCCTTTACTTCCTTCTCTAATCCTAAGCCATTCTTTAATTGGTTTGGATTCTAGAAAACTTCTGTGAGGAAGATCAAAATAAGTGTCTTTTTGGTATTCTTCATATTTTTTAATTGCAATTTCATCAAGCTCTTTTATTAGCTCTTCAGGATTCAATAAAGGAAATTTAAGTTCAATTTCTGTATTTTTAAGTCCTGACATTTGCACTACTTCATCTCTTTCTTAAAGTTCTGTATAATATCGACTGGAGTTGGATCCACTCCATACTTGATTGCTAAGAAATAAGAAGTCCAGTCTCCTATATATATTGCAGAAAAAAGTTTTGTGAGGGGATTCCTCCCGCTTATGTTCAGCTCAGTAACATTCACTCCTTTTGATTTCACTAATTTCTTGAGTATGTCCATCCTTTTTCTTATTCTTGGATGATCTTCCTCATCCTTGATTATGATAAGGTGATATTCTGCTTTCAATTTGGTGAATCCTACCATCTCATTGTGGTTCAGCTCAGGAAGGACATTATAGAATGCATGTATTTTTGTGTTTTCATTAAAGCTTATTTTCCATTTGTAGGCAACAGCCTTTAACCTGTCTGAAGAGTATATGAGGGGGATCTTGTCAACTAGTTTTTCTGCAAGATCTTCAGCTTTTTCCTTGAATAGATCTGTCCTTTTTAATGTTTCAGCTGTATTCTTCACCAATGATTCTTGGCTTGGGATTATCTTTAGGTTTTCAAGCAGTTTTAGGATTGCGCTTGTCATATATCCATATGCTGCCCTTGGTTGCAGTCCTCGTGGAATCAAGATCATCCTGGTATTCTGTTTTTTTGCCAAGATATCTAATTTGCCTCCAGATGTAACAATGACTATGTTAGCTCCTTTTCGGTAAGCTTCTCTGTATGCTTCAATTGTCTCTTCTGTGTCTCCAGAATAGCTTACTGCTATGACAAGGCTTTTCTTGCTGAATTCTGGTGGCATTGTATAATCCTTGTTGATTATGATAGGGATCTTGCACTGATTAAGATATGATTTCAGGATCTCTCCTGGCAAGGCTGAGCCGCCCATTCCTGTAATAACAATATTTTCTATTGGT
The DNA here is from genome assembly GCA_043810355.1 of Candidatus Woesearchaeota archaeon. Lineage (GTDB taxonomy): Archaea > Nanobdellota > Nanobdellia > Woesearchaeales > JAGVYU01 > JAZDHV01. Next base: position 358 of record JBDROB010000035.1, on the reverse strand, counting down.
TCATCGATATGGATCTTGATATCTCCCATCTTGTATCCTTCAGAAAGTTGGGAGTGAAAATTGCTTATGACTCCATTCATATCCTCTTTGTCTATATTCTTATTTTCATTATCATCATTAGCCATATTATTCTTCGTAATATTTTCGATTTATTTAAATATTGTGTTATTAAAATTCATATTTAAAAATCATTGATTGCTATAACTCAAATGTTATGTTAATATGTCAGAAATATACCACTGGTCTACATGACCAGTGGACAATAGTCCGCAATCCATTTTTGGAAGGCGGTATATTTCTGAGCATGCTCAAAGTCGGCAGGGTGAGCGAAGCGAACATGCCGCCAGTCTATTGACTG
>JBDROB010000034.1:0-44176 GCA_043810355.1 Candidatus Woesearchaeota archaeon | reverse complement strand
GCTCCAGTGAATGAGGGCCCAAAACCCGACGACACTATCTGAACACTTAGAGTTCGTATGGATGTTTGTCTTTCAAAGCCTATATATTTATATATGAGGAGGTTATATTAATATGTAACGGAAAAATAATTAGGGAGGATAAGGAGAGCAATCTTCTTGTTCAACCTAGAATTCTCATGGATGGGTTGTGGTAAAATTAAAGGTAGCGGAGGGTGGATTTGAACCACCGACCTGAGGGTATCTCAGGAATACATATGAGCCATCCAGTCCAAACAGGTCTGTTGGAACTCCGGGCACTCCTGGCTGCCCCACTCCGCTAAAAAAAAAGTGAGTGGTCATATTAAAAGAACTTTAAGGGGTTTATAAGCTTTACCCTATTTCCATTATTTTTTCTCATAACTTAATATTCTATTCATCCTTAACCTTTCCTGATCCTCTGGACTAAGGTTTGCAGCTTTCCTAGAAAAATGGTCTTCAAGATTAAGAAGAAGAGAGTCTCTTTTTTCTTGCAGTTCTTCTAACTGCAATGAGTCTGGAGGCAGCAATGACATTGCTTTATCAAGATGGATTAATGCTGCTTTATAGTTACCCCTTTTTCTTGAAGCTTTATAATTTCTCATATTTTCTGCAAATTGTGGAAAAAACTGCCTTAATTGAGCAGCTCTGTCCTCTTCACCTGTCATATCAAGACATTGACATAGATATTCCAATGCATTTGGCCATAAGTCAAAACGATTCCAATGTCTTAGGAAAACTGCTGTTGCTTCAAATTGCTCTGCTGCTCTCTCATACATTTCATGTCTTTTGTAGACAAATGCTGCCAGGCATTGATAGCTTGCTATCAGTGGATGTGAAACATTTCTTTTGCTTGAATATTGAGAAACAACACTGTCGACAGATTCAACAGTTAGGCCATCGAAAAGGCTGTCTGGATCCTGAGATTCTAAAAGCTGCCTCACTTCTGTCATATGAGGCCCGATTGAACTGAATGTTATCATAGACATTGTAGTTAATTATACCTTTTAAAGCTTTTCGGTGGCAATATTTGGAAAACATTTATATAATTAATTGGAATTCATGTCTATATGCCGCGATCGCATAACACTTGACGGATTTAGCTTTCATTGCAAAATTACGTTTTGTGTGCAGTCTGGTATTGCGCGAGATTGCTAAGTACTTTCTGTGCTTATGATTGCTCCGCAGATATCTCGTGGGCTTCGGCCCTTCTGGGTTCAAATCCCAGTCGCGGCGTTTTTTTTCTTTTTATATCACTAATAAAACATAAATATTTTGATAAAAATTCATTCTATAAAGCGAAAAACATTATCACATTTCATATAGGAGAACACCTAGGATTTTTCAGCTTTCATGCCAAAAGGCGAAATAAATTATCATTTTTCATATAAGAAATTTTTGAATGGAGAAAACAGTTAATCACAGAATCCGTTCTTTGCACAGCATATAGGTATTCCTGCTCTACCTATAGTGACCTCTTCATTATCTTTACAACACATATTGTAATCTTTAATCCAATTGCATGATTGAATTTGGGAGCATACATCTGAATATTGAGCATCTGGATTATTACAAGCCATAATGCCACATCTTGTGCTTATGCCTATACTAATATTATCCCAATAGTATTTTTGACCAAGTGATTCACAATCCTTTTTTGAAGTAATCTCTGTGAGGTCTAGAGTGGTACAGGCAGTTAATATTATTAATAATACAATGCAGAATATGACTATATTTTTTATAGAAAAATAATCACTTATCATTTATTTAATTTTAGCAAATAATGTTTAAATAACTTTCGCTTTCTACACTCAAATACGAAGATTTATCCTAATTTCCTATATAAGATAATCCTGTAAATTTCGCATTACAGGATAAAATATATTGGTTATGGGAAAGAATAAGCTGTAATTTATCCTAATTTTTTCGCTTAACTCGAAAATCTTTCACTATTTTATCTTATATTGAAAAATTTTCACCAAATCCGAAACATCTCTGGTTTTGTTAAAATATATTCGGATTTTATTGGTAAAGGCATATTAAGGAGTATATTGCTAAATCTAATGTAAAATTAAATAAAAAAACAAAACATACTCATTTCATTCGTAGTTTTGTTTTCTCGCTTCGCTCAAAAACAAAACATTAATATATATTCTAGATATATCTCTATGGTATATATCTATATATCTATCTATCAAGGATAAAAATGGATTTTAACAAATTAAAGCTGAAATGTGAATGTGGTGGAAATATGGATAGAATTATGACTAAATGGAAAGGGATAGAAGTGAATGGATGGAAATGCAGGAAATGCAATGAAGAAGTCTTAAATCCAGTTGATGCTCAAAAGGCTTTGGAAATAGATAGAGCTAGGAAAAACAAGGAATTAATTGTTAAACTGAGAAAAGTTGGGAAAAGTAATGTGATAACTGTACCACATACAATAATGAAAACTGAAAACCTGAAGAGTGGCCAAAAGTTGGAATGGGGAATTGAAGGGAAAAGGCTGATTCTTACATTTTAATGACTTTTAATTGCTGCTAAGAAAACAAATGAGCAATAAAATTTATATAGATAAAGCCATAAAGAATATCTGGTATAAAAAGGGGTAATTGCATGGTAAAACTAGAAGTCAGAAAGCTTTCAAAGTCATTCAAGAAGAACAAGATTCTGCAAGACATAAACCTTGAGCTGAAGAGCCCTGAGATATTTGGGATAATTGGAAAAAGTGGAGGCGGCAAGTCAACTCTGCTGAAGATTCTGTCAGGCTACTACAGTCTTGATAAAGGTGAGATATTCCTTGATGGAAAGAAAATATCAGGAGAGCTCAGGGAGCTTAGGGAGATTATCGGCTACACAACACAGGATAATTCCTTCTATGATGAGCTGACAGTATGGGAGAATATGATCTATTATTCAAAGCTTTACAATATCCCTCAAAAAGAGCGCAGAAACAGGATAAATCACCTGCTGACACAAGTTGGTCTCATAAACCATAAGAACACAATATCTGAGAAATTGTCAGGCGGTATGAAAAGAAGGCTTGATTTCTCAATATCCCTGATACACAACCCATCTGTCCTGATAATGGACGAGCCGACAACAGGGCTTGACCCTATCCTTGTTCACCAATTCTGGAACATAGTAAACAATGTAGTCTCAAAAGAAGAAAAGATAGTGATCATGACATCACACATAATAACAGAGATTGAGAAGTACTGCACAAAGGTCGCAATAGTGAAAAATGGCACAATAACAAAAATATTGAATAGGAGCCAGATAAAAAACCTAGATAAGCGATTTGAAAAACTGCTGGAAGAAAAATGAAAATATTAAAACCTATCAAGCATCTGGGGAATGAGGTTGAAAAAAACATAAAGATACTTTTCAGGAACTGGGTGTCTTTGACATTGATAATAATTGCACCTCTAATACTTATCCTATTGATAGGCTATTCATTCAGCAATGATGAAGTGTCAGGGATTATCATTGGAATCATTGACGAAAATGAGGCAAGCAGCCCAATCTCATTGGAAGGCCTGGAATCTTACAGCTCTATTATCAATTTCAATGAAGTTGATGGTTGCATAAGTGAACTCAAGAAGCAGAAACTGCACATATGCATTCTCTTTAAGGACATAAGATCAGAGCATGGAGAGATCAGTGATTTCAGCGAGCTAAGCTCTGGGAAGATAACATATTACTATGACAATTCAAGAAAAAAGATATCTCTTCTCATAATCCAGAACCTGCAGGAAGTTCTTGGCCTTGAATCAGAAAAGATCAGCATAGAGCTCACCCAGTCAATAATAGAAAAGATACAGGGGCTGGTGATATTTGTCAATGAGAACAAGAACTCATTTGAACAGTTCAAGAATGAGTCTTATGCAATGCAAAAAGACCTTGAGGAAAGAAGGATAAGGCTTGAATATGTGAGGCAAGAGTTCCTCAAGCCCTATAACCAGGTAAAAAACCTGCAGTCAGAAGTCCAGAACAGCACAAGAGAGATAGAAGATGCGTTAAGCAATATTATGAATGAAACCAAAATCGCAATAGCCCTGATTAAAGCAAGCAGCATGGCGATAAATGAGACAATTGACCTGAATTCAATTAACATAACAAATGATGATTCTGACCAAGATATCATTGAAAATTTTTCAACTATTGCAATGGACCAATTGATAAACCAACTGGATAAGCAAGTAACCAATCTTGATAACCTTACAAACAAGACAGTTGAAAGAGTGAATGCAAGCATAGAATCAATAAACCAGGCTGTGACAAAACTGGACTTGATAAAGGAAGCGCTTGACTTTGAGATTGAGAGCACAATAATCTATCAGAACAGGATAAATGAGAGTGTCAAGAAGCTCGACCAGCTCAATACAGACCTTGACCAGAGGCTTCTTAATCTCAAAACACTTGATCCAGAAATGGCCACATTGCTTGTCAGGCCTATAGTAACAGATTTTGAGCCAATACTCAAAGAAAAGATGAACATACAGCTCATTTTCCCATTGATACTTGTATTGATAATAATGTTCATATCCCTGCTCTCGTCAAATATAATGGCATTGATGGAGATAAACAGCAGGGCATACCAAAGAAATTTGATTGCGCCTGTAAACAACATGCTCTACATATTTGGGCTGATAATAACATCTGTGATGATAATATTCATCCAGATATGTGTCCTGTTCATAGTGGCTCAGACCAGGTTCCAGATAAACATCTCAAATGCATTCTGGCAATTGAGCCTTATATCGTTGCTGTTGATAATCATTTTTGTCATCTTAGGAATGATTTTTGCCTACAGCATCAAATCATCCCAGAGCTCAATTTTAGTGACAACTTTTGTCCTGCTCATTTTCTTTCTATTCTCAAACACAATCTCAACAATAGAATCAATGCCGAAACTTGCCCAGATCATCAGCAACAGCAATCCTCTTGTGATTGGAGAAATCATCTTCAAGCAGATCCAGCTGTTTGGGGTTGGGATACAAGGTCTGATGCCAGAAATATTGTCACTTTTCATCTTTATAATCATATTGCTTAGTATATTGATTTTTTCTGCAAACAGAAGATATAAGGGTGGGAGATAATATTCCTGACATCTCAAATTAAACTTTAATGAATATGAAAAATATTCAATATCAAAATTATTTACATAAGGACTTTCTACTAATTTAAAGCAACATTTTTAAATCCTTATTCATTCTATTGTTTATTATTGGGGTTGATTATTTGGATGTGAAACAGGCAATTCTAGGAAGGAGAAGCGTAAGACTGTTCAAGGAAGATAAGGTTCCTAAAGAGAAGCTGATAGAACTGATAGATATGGCCAGATGGGCTCCTTCTGCTTGCAATGTTCAGGGACTGAAATTCATTGTTGTTGATGACAATGAGATGAAGCAGAGGATAGTGGACAATGGAGGCTCTGTTGTCATTAAAAATGCTCCTCAAGGGCTATTAGTGCTATATGACAGCAATACTGACAATGAAGAGTATAAGGACCATGTGCAGAGCGCCTGCGCAGCAATTGAAAACCTAATGCTATATGCATATTCACAAGGCATTGGAACCTGCTGGGTAAACCATCTGCCAAGGAAAAAAAACCTGAGAAAACTGTTCAATGTACCTGAAAGATATGAACCTATTGCATATGTCTTATTGGGTTATCCTCTGAGGGATCCAGCTCCGGTGCATAGAAAGTATTCAGTCAATGATATTGTCTCATATGATTCATTTGATTTTGAGGCTGAAAAGGAAAAACCTGTATTCTTCAGAAAATTCTTAAGGAAAATATATTATTTATTACCAGTGTTTATAAAAAAGAGAGTCAATCCATACATAGACAGGAAGTATGTCAAGAAGTTTGAGAATTGAAATTAGGGAAAGTTAAAGAAAATAGTTAGGATGTTTGAGAACTGAAATTAAGGAAACTTAAGAAAATAAAAAAAGAGAAACTAGAGAAAAGTAAAAAAATAATAAGGAACGAATTCAATTGATTCTAATGTCAAATGAATTCGGAATTCGAAGTAATAAATCATTGAGCATAAAATAAGATTAATTAAGAAATGAAAATGAAAACTCCATATAATAACTATGTATTGCATATGTTGCCTAGGATTTTAAGCAATCTAGACAGGGATCCAGACAGCCCTACATACGGCTCATTTGACAGGAACCATTGGCATTACAAGATAAGGGATTTCAGCTCTGCAATATTGCAGCAGAGTGCATTGGCACTTGCATTGGCTTATTCTATAGAATTTGAAGGCAATATCTACTATAAAAATGAGATGATAAAAAGATATGCAATAGCAGGAATCATGTACTGGGCAAAAATCCAAAACAATGACGGATCTTTTGAAGAGTATTGGGCAAATGAGAAAAGCATTCCAGCAACAGGATTCAGCCTTTATGCAATATGTGAAGCAAGTGAAATATTAGGATTCAGGAATGAAACTGTTGATGAAGCAATCAGAAAATCTGCAAGATTTATAGGCAAAAGGACAGAAGAAGGAGCATTGAACCAAGAGATGGCATCAATTGCAGGAATGATGTTTGCGGCAAAATTGCTGAATGATGAAAAAATTAAGAAAAATGCCCAAAAAAGATTTGAATCCTTTCTTTTAAAACAGAGCAAAGAAGGATGGTATTCAGAATATAATGGAACAGATATTGGATACCTTACAATAACCCTGGATTACATGATAAGATACTTTGAACTGACAAAAGACATAAGGGCAAAAGATTCTGCAAAGAAAATAATTGGTTTTATCAGCTATTTTATACACCCTGACGGAAGTTTAGGTGGGGAATACTGCACAAGAAACACTGAATATTTCCTGCCATATGGATTTGAATTCCTGAAAAAGGATGAATCTGCAGCTAATAGCATCCTGAATAAACTGATGGAGAATATCAATAGAGAATACCTGTTTGCATCAATCGATGAAAGGTACATGCTGCATTATGTGACATCATCATTCCTAAAATCCATCAATATATTTGATAGAGAAAGAAAAACACCAAAATTACCGTTTGAAACAAATTTTGAAAAGTATTTTGATGATGCAATGATATTCATAAAAAGCACACCTAAATACTATTTTATCTGCTCATTGATGAAAGGAGGGATCTATAGAGTCATAGACAAAAAAAGATTAGCAGTACATACTGACACTGGATACAGGCTTTATCATGGCAATAAGATATTTATATCTGAATGGCCTATAAGAAATAATAACACTATCTCAAAAGACTCAATTGTTGTAAGCTCATATTTCAAGAAAAGAGGATTCTTCAAGATGACTCCTTTAAAGCAGACAATACTGAAGTTTTCATCAAAATTCTTAGGTATACTTCCAGTCTTATTGTCAAAAAGGATGTTGATATATGGAAAAGACAAAAGGGATGATGGAATGAAACTGATAAGACGGATAGACCTCACAAATGAAAAGATAACAGTCACTGATATGATCAATAGCCAGGATAAAAAAGTACTGGCAAGAAGGATGACAGGACTGAGCATGAGGCATACTGCATCTTCAAGGTTTTTCCAGACAAATTCCTTGACAAACAAGATCCCATCTGATTCTTATGAGATCTTAGGTGAGAAAAAAGTGAAGATGGAAATGAGATTTTGAGTTCACTCTTCCTTAAACTTAGCCAAATATCTGGCTGCTTTCAAAAGAGCTATGCATCCTTGTCCTGCTGCAATCACATACTGGTATTCATGGACAGAACAGCAGTCCCCAGCAGCAAATACTCCTGGAAGAGAAGTATAAGCCCAATGGTCTACTTTAACATGTTTGTGTTCATCAAATTTCACAAAACCTTTGAGAAAATCAGTGTTAGGAATCCTTCCGATCTCAACAATTATACCTTTGACTTTGAGCTCTTTCTTTTTCCCTTTATGATCTAATCTGATTCCGCTGACAAACTTGTCTCCAAGAATCTCTTTTGTGTCAGCATTGAAGAGAATCTCAACCTTTTTATGGCCTTTAAGCCGCTCCTGAAGATATTCATGTGCAGTGAGCTTGGATCCACGGACAATCAAATATATTTTTTTTGCAATATTCAGCATAAAATCAACTGCTTCTGCAGCAGAATCACCGCCACCAATGATTGCAATATCAGCTCCCTGAAAAAGAGGACCGTCACAGACAGCGCAATAAGTAAGGCCTTTGTTCTTAAACTCCTGCTCACCAGGAACTTTTAATTGTCTTGCCCTTGCACCTGTTGTAATAATAATTGTCTTAGTCAAATATTTACCTTTGTCTGTTATAACCTTATAGCAATTCTTGCCGGATTTCTTAATCTCCTTGACTAACTCATCCTCATTCAGCTTGACCTTGTTGAACTTAATCTGTTTTTCCAAGATGCTTGCAAATTCAGCCCCAGTTGTCTTCTGGATGCCAGGATAATTAAGGACTTCACCTGACTCAAAAAATTGCCCTCCAAACTTGTCAGTGATAAGAAGATAATCCATCTTTTTTCTAGAAGCATAGATTGCTGCAGTGCAGCCAGCAATTCCAGCACCAATAATTATTGTGTCATACATAAATAGAATATTAATGTCCTTATTATTTAAATTTTGTTAAAAGTATTGATTTTTTTGTGTTTTTTTATTCTTTAGGAATTTAAATAAAAATATCACATCAAATTCCAGTTTAATTCATTTTTAATTGATACTATACTAAATACAAATAGGAAATAGAAATAGGAAAAAAACCAAAATTTAAAAAGGCTTGATTCTTTTCCTATGCTAATGATTAATATTAGACTAGGCAAGATCAGAGAGAAATTAGATAATGAATCAATTATATCAATTCTAATCTTGTTGTCAATTACATTTTTTCTCTTCTTTTATTTTACTCCAGACATGCTATTCAATAATTATATACCTACAGGCGGTGATTATGGAAGCCATCTGATATTAGGGCATTATGCAAGAGAAAACCTCTGGAATGGAAATTTGATTGGCCTATATCCAGACTGGATGGCTGGCATGCCAATGTTCCAGTTTTATTTTATGCTGCCATATGTTATGAGTGCATTATTAAGCTATATCATCCCATTCAATATTGCGTTCAAGATCGTCTCATTATTAGGGATATTCCTGATGCCTTTGTTTGTCTATTTATGCCTAAAAGTGCTTAAATTCAGGTTTCCAATACCAATAATGGGGGCAATATCATCCTTATTCCTGTTGTTTGACGGAACCTATTCTGTCTGGGGAGGAAACATAAAAAGCACTCTTGCAGGGCAATTCTCATACTCAATCAGCCTTACAATTCTTATATTATTTCTGGGGATGTTATTTTATGGAATGAAAGAAAAGAAATATCCAATCTGGAATATCATATTATTCTCACTAATACTCTTATCACATCTTTATACATTCATAATCGCTTGCTTTATCATGATAATCAACTTAGTCTATGCAATTATTAAAAAAGATGTTGAAGGAATAAAATATCTGGTAAAAGTCGGAGGAATAACATTCTTGCTGACAGCATTCTGGTCAATACCGTTTGTGGCAAAACTTCCATGGTCTTCTGCACCAAAAGACATCTGGTTTGGATGGAGAATATTTTCATTGATCTTTAAAGAGCAATATATTGTGGCATATATTCTAGGATTCTTTGCACTGATCTTTTTTACATTCGGGATTTTACATTATTTTGGCATAATCCAACGCAAAAATGGGACTGAAAAAGATATTAAAAATAAGCTGAAGAAAGGGAAGAAGGCGATAATATCAAATAAATCAAATAAATCAAATAAATCAAATAAATCAAATAAATCAAAGAAAACAAAGAAATCAAAAAAGAAAACTGTAATAAGAAAAAGCATAAGACTTAATGCAGATAAAATCGTAAAAGGAAAATTAGGGATTGACCCAGAAATTGAATCGTTTTTCTACCTATTGGCTGTATTCCTAGTCATATTTGCATTTACATTAATTATCTCTGAAACAAGATTGTTGAACATCAGGTTTATACCATTTATCAACCTGTTATTTTTTATTTTTGCAGCAATTGGATTGACTAAGCTGATATTTTGGGAAAAAGCAAAACCTTATTTGCCTATAGCCTTGCTGATAATATCAATAATAATCATTGTTCCGACAAGCCATGATATCAGCTCTTGGACTAAATGGAATTTTGAAGGATTAGAGAACAAAGGTGATTATGATAATTTCTATGATGTTGTCAATTTCCTCAAGGATGATGAGATAAATGGAAGAATCCAGTTTGAGTACAGCAAAAATTACAATTCAATGGGAACACCGAGGGTGTTTGAAAGCTCTCCAATATATCATGGAAAGCCTGTGATTGAGGCCTTATTGCTAGAATCATGCTTGACTTTTCCATATCTTTACTATATGCATAAAGAGATGTCAGAAGATGCTTGGTGGCCTGGATTCAACATAACAATGCCAAGCATTGATTTGGAGAAAGGCATAAAAGACTTAAGATTATACAATGTTAAGAGATATGTGGCTTCAACAAAAAAGATAAATGATATGATAAAAAACAATTCTGATCTGGAGATGGAGAGCATATTCACAAAAAACAATTTCAACATCTACAGCATAAATAAAGATTCAGAGTATGTAGAACTCCTATCAAAAGAGCCAATCCTGGTCGTGACAGATGACTGGAAAAAGTTCAGCTTCAAATGGTTTGACATAGAGGACAAGGATGTGTTCTTAGTCTTTAAATCAAGATTGGAAGATAAGGACAAGGAAAGGTTCAGCCAGATATTTATTGACACAGATGAAAATAGTGTTGATGATATTGAGCCAATGTATAATCTGGCTGATGAGATTGAGGATTGTGACCTTGATTATGGGATAAATGAAAAAGAGGACATTTCTATCAGGACAGACTGCCTGAATAAGCCAATATTAATCAAATATTCATATTATCCTACCTGGAAGGTTGAGGGGGCTGATGAAGTTTATTTAGTTTCACCAAACCTGATGCTGATATATCCAAACAAAGAAAATGTTCAGTTAAAATATAGAAAAACTTTTTCAGATATTTTTGGAGGCATGCTAAGTATTGTCGGATTGGCAATGCTTATATACTTAATTGTCAGTTATTATCATAAAAGATGGAAAAAATAAATCTCTCATTAATAATTCCAGTCAATAATGAAGAAAAGATCATTGAAAAGAATTCTCTCAAATTATTGAATCATCTCAAGAATTCGAGTCTGATTGACAAGTATGAGATATTATTGTGCGAGAATGGAAGCACAGACAAGACATATGAGATAGCAAAGGGACTGGCCAGGAAATACAAGAGGATCAGGGCTTTTCATGCTGATAAAAGGGGAATAGGCCTTGGAATAAAACAAGGAATACTGAATGCTAAGTATGAATACCTGAAAAAACAGGATATTGACATACCATTCGGCCTGGGAATAATTGAAGATTCGATAAAGGCTATAAAAGATGCAGATGTTGTGATAGACTCTAAAGGACATCCAAACTCAATCATTGAAAGATCTTTCATAAGAAGAGTTTATTCAAGAATACTGAACATAATCGTGAACCTGATGTTTAGGCTGAAAATAAAAGATACCCAGGGAACAGCATTATTCAAGAGGTCAAATGTCAACAAGTTCATAAACAAACTGAATTCTGAAAATGCATTCCTGCAGACACAGATAATGATCTATTCAAGATTGAATGGAAACAGGATAAAAGAGATACCTGTTAGGTTTGTCCAGACCAAACTGCAGAAAGAAGAGACAAGGATAAGGCCATTCAGGGATGGAATAAGAATTCTTTTTGAGCTGGTTGGAGAGAGATTCAAGATTTGGTTCAGTCATTAAATCCCATTTAAATCTTATCATAATATCTTTCTAGGATTATTTAGAAAACCTTATAAACATATATTGAGTATAATCTATCATGAGGAATAAATTCATTAATTTTTTAATAATTTTCTTAATATCAATAATCAGCATTATTCAGGTGAGTGCAAATGACTTTGACAAATACAAGACTGTTGTCATGGATGTTGAGATAGGCTCCGATTTTGAGATAGTGCCATTATCTGATGATCCATCAATAGAATATATCAATATTGATCTCTCATTTTATCCAAAAGAAACACAATTCCAAGAGCCATTGTCTCTCGTCTTCACGCCTGAAGCAGAGATTGAAGACAGCATAGCAAGGTTTAACTGGAGAAAACCAGTGATAGGAACTCATAATTTCATAGTCGAGTCAAAAGTCAAGGTTGAAAATGATTTTGTAAAGATTAATAAAAAAATTCCTTTTCCAATACAAAATCTTGATGAGGAATATGAAATATATGCGTCACCAAGCGATAATATTGATTCAGACAATATTGAGATAGAGAAGCTAGCTTCTAGCCTTGCGTCAGGAGAGGATGATCTCTATATAGTTGTTGACAAGATTGCCTATTGGGTTGAAGATAATATTGAATATTCTCTTGATACACTGACAGCCAAGGCTTCACAGCCAGCATCATGGGTATTAGAGAACAGGAGAGGAGTATGCGATGAGCTTACATCATTATTTATCGCATTATCAAGAAGTGTAGGCATCCCAGCAAGGTATATAAGTGGCATGGCTTTTACAAATTATAATAATATGGACAATTGGGGGCCTCATGCATGGGCAGAAGTTTATTTTCCTGATCATGGATGGGTTGCATATGATATCACATATAATCAGTTTGGATCAATTGACCCCTCCCATCTGATATTGAAGGAAAGCATAGATTCTGACGAGCCTTCAACAGACTATGAATGGAAATCAAGGGATGTTGATATTGAGACAAACAAGCTTGATATCAAGATTGAGGCAATTGACAAATATGGAGAGATTGAAGATAATATTGCGATTAAAGCAGATATTTACAAAGATGAGATTGGCTTTGGATCATACAATCTTGTTGAAGCAGAGGTCGAGAACCTGAATGACTACTATTATTCAACAGACATATCAATGGCACAGGTCGATGATCTGATGGTATTTGATAAATTAAGACAGCATATTGTATTAAAACCATTGGAGAAAAAAAAATTAATGTGGAAAATAAAGCTTAATGAGGATATGAACAATGATTATGTGTATACAATCCCAGTCTTCATATATTCTGTCAGGAATGAAACTGATGAAATAAGATTTACATCAAAAAAAGGAAATCCAATCTATAAAGAAGAGCTGATAGATTCAATCATTGAACAAAGGCAGGAAGAAGAGGAGAAAACTTATTCAAGAAAGATAGATCTGATATGTGAGAGTGAAAAAAGTGCTTACTATATCTATGAAGAGCCAATACTGACCTGCATAATGAAGAACAGAGGCAATACTCTTATAGAGGATCTTAACATTTGCATAAATGAAGATAAGTGCAGAAATTTTGATATTGGAATATCTCAGGAAAAAAAGACTGATTTTCTTATAGAAACAGATGAGATTGGAAAAAAAGACATAATAGTGACAGCCTCAAATCAAAAAGTGTCAAAATCATTTGAATTTGCGCTTGACATATTAGATGAACCAACCATAGTTGTTGATGAGATGCATTTTCCAGAGGATATAGGATATAAAGAAATATTTAATGTATCATTCATACTAAAAAAAGAGTCTTATTCTGTCCCAAAACAGATAAAGATCCTGCTCAAGCAAAAGCATGGAGAAAATGAATGGGGAATGCAGGAACTAGAAAGTGATGAGAAGTTTGTCCTGACATTGTTTGGCAAGGACTTGAGCTATGGGGACAATGATTTTACAATCTACTTAGAATATTTTGATGACAATGGAAAAATATATGAAGAGAGAGAAGATTTTATCGTAAAGTTGTCAAATATAACATTTCCGCAGAGAATAACTATCATGTTAAATGATTTTGCAAAGTGGTTTGAAAGCATATTCAATGATTAATAACATTTCTTTAAGTATATTTGCTTTAAGTATATTTGAAAAATGATTCTTTTGACACTTAGATTTGTTCTTAATAAACCATTTAAAAGGAAATGATTTATACTGCCAAGTGGGGAGTGGAACTGCACAATTAACCGAAAGGTCATTGTACAGGCCTTCTCCATGTTTTAATCCTGCCTATTCAACCTAAAACTTTATATACCCTGGATATTATGCTTTTTCTATGACTAAAAAAGAAGGGGATAATGGGTTTAAAAAAGATAATGAGATCAATGAGATAAAAAAATTAGTACCAGACACTTCTGTTATCATTGAAGGGCTTGTGTCCAAGAAAATTGAAGATGGTGAGATCAAGCCAAAAATAATCCTAATACATGAGGCTGTTCTGTCAGAATTAGAGCATCAATCAAACCAAAACAAGGCAATAGGCTATCTTGGACTTGATGAATTGAAAAAACTGAGGGAAATATCAGTAAAATATAATTTTGAGATACAATTCAGCGGAAAGAGACCAACTGCAGCTGAAATCAGATATGCAAGCCTGGGCGAGATTGATTCATTGATCAGGGACCTTGCCTTTGATGAAGATGGAACACTGTTCAGCGCAGACAAGATCCAGGCAAGGATTGCAGAGACAAAAGGGATAAAACACATATTCATACATATGGAACAGATAAAGAAGAAAATAATCCTTGACACTTATTTTGACTCGACTGCCATGTCAGTCCATCTAAGGGAAAATGTCTATCCTTATGCCAAGAAAGGAATTCCAGGCGATTGGAAATTTGTCAAGTTAAGCAATAAGCTCCTTACAAGGGACTATATCCAGGAGATCTCAACAGAGATAATAGAGGAAGCTGGAATAAGAAAAGATGGTTTTATTGAGATAGAGAGGTCAGGGTCAACAATTATACAATTAGGAAGGTACAGGATTGTGATCACAAAACCACCATTTTCCGACGGATGGGAGATCACTGCTGTAAGGCCTGTGAAAATATTAAGTCTTGAAGATTATAAGCTGAGTGAGAAATTAATGGAGAGAGTATCAAAGCAGGCAGAAGGAATTCTTATAGCAGGTTCACCAGGAATGGGAAAAAGCACATTTGCACAGGCATTAGCAGAATATTATGCTTCACAAGACAGGATTGTCAAGACAATTGAAGCACCAAGAGACCTTGTATTAAATGATAATGTCACCCAATATGCAATATCCCATGGAGATGCGCAGGAAGTACATGACGTATTGCTCTTGTCAAGGCCAGACAACACAATATTTGACGAGATGAGAAATACTTCTGATTTTCAGCTGTTTGCTGATCTTCGGCTGGCAGGCATAGGGCTGGCAGGAGTAGTCCATGCAACAAATCCAATCGATGCCATCCAAAGGTTTGTTGGAAGAATTGAGCTGGGTGTGATACCACAGGTCATTGACACAGTCATATTTATCAAAAATGGCCAAGTCTTTAAAGTTTTGTCATTGAACATGACTGTAAAAGTGCCTTCTGGAATGACTGAAGCAGATCTGGCAAGGCCAGTAGTTGTTGTGAATGATTTTGAGACAAAAAAATTAGAGTATGAGCTGTACAGCTATGGCGAAGAGACTGTCGTGATACCTGTTTTAGGCGGAGGAGAGAAGAGCGCCTCACGTAAATTGGCAGCCAAGATAATTGAGAATGAGTTCAGGAAATACTCAGATGATGTCAGTGTTGAAGTGATATCTGACAACAAGGCAATCGTCAGAGTTCCAGAAAATAGGATTGCGAAGATCATCGGAAGGAAAGGTGAGAACATCTCACTCATTGAAAAAAGGCTAGGAATCAGCATAGATGTGCAGGAGATGGATGAAAGAGGCAAAAAGGATGATCATAATGAGACTGTGGCGTTCAACACCCAGATAACAAAGCATGGGATAGTATTTTTTGTCGATCACGCATATAAAAACAGGGACATCCATGTTTACATCAATGATGATTTTCTGCTGACAGTCAAGGTAAGCCCAAATTCAAATTTCAAGATCAATAAAAAGAACAAATTAGGAAAGCTGATAATTGATGCTGTCAATATGAATGAAAGGCTTGAATTGAGGGTTTGATATTTCTGTTGAAGAATTTTAAAGGACCACTGGACACTGGACATATAGACGTGAAGTATATAAATAAGTTAAATTTGATTTTCTAGATATGGGATTAACTATTAATAAGAATTCATTTGAATTATTGGGAATTATGTTAGGAGATGGTTGTTTATCAAGATCAGGCGGAAAATATATTATTTATATTAGTGGTCATAAAAAAGATGATTTAGAATATCATCAATCCAATTCTAAACTTTTATTTAATAAAGTGTTTAATAAAGAAATTTCAGTTAAATTTAGGAGATTTGAGAATACTCTTTTTATTAGGTTTAGTGATAAGAAAATATTTGAACAGTTTAAATCATGGGGGATTCCTGTGGGAAAGAAGTATTCAGAATTAAAGATACCTCAAATTATTTTTAAAGATAAACATTTCCTATTGTTTATGAAAGGATTATTCGACACTGATGGATGTTTGATATACAGTAAACAACATAGGAAATATCATTATTATCCAAGAATCGAGATTACGAGTAAATCAAAAAACTTCTTAAGAGAAATATTAATTTGGTTAAAGAAAATTGGTTTCTATGGTTCAATTTCTTTTAAAGGAAGGGGATATAGGTTAGAATTACCAGGTTTCAAAAATTTGGAATTATGGACAAAGTTGATAGGATCAAATAATCCCAAACATCTTAATAAATTTCAGAATAGAAATCCGAAACTTTTATAAGTAAATATAGACCTTTATGTTTTATTAAGAAATGCCCTCGTAGCTTAGGCGTGCTTAAGCACGGAGCAATAGGTAGAGCGTGTGAATCCTCAAAAAGGACCACGAAGCTGTTAACTTGCTAAGCAGCTACCACAAGGTCAGCAGTTCGAGTCTGCTCGAGGGCGTTTTTTTTATTAAATATGGAATAATATTATTTAAACCCAAAATTTTATAAATAGAATATCAATAATTCTTTTTATGGCCCTGTAGCTTAGTCATGGCAAACTTTCTAAGTTTGATCAAGGTAGCTAAGTGGGATTTCGCTTTGCTCAATCCCACGACCTGGCCGTAATAAGAGCAAATATATTCATTGGCCCTGTAGCTTAGCCTGGTGGAGCGCACGACTGATATGATTTCTATCAGGGAAATCGTGAGGTCTGGAGTTCAAATCTCCACAGGGCCATCATTTTTTTCTTAGAAATCATTTAACATCTAATCATTTAACATCTAGTAATGTAACATCTGATAATGTCATCTCAGGTGATTGAATCCAGGATTTCTCCTATGCAGATCCTTGACATACTCAGTGTCAAGCACACCCTTTCTCATAATTGTTGCCTTCTCAAGAAAAGCGTCTTTTTCTCCCATGCACATCTTGTCATAATAACCTGCCATGTCTTGGCTGATGATTGCACTTGCTTCCTTGGCGCAGAGAGAAGGGACATTGTTGACACAATAAAATAAGATTCCTTCCTCCTTATAGATTGGATCATGGATTCTTGTTGTATGAATCCCTTCAATACCTTCACATGCAAGATCAATGATGAAAGCGCCTCTCTTCATCTTCCTTATATCATCCTTTGTAACTATAAATGAATAATCCCTAAGATTGACACAGTTTACAATAATATCATATCCAGAAATCCTGCTGCTTAATTCACTGATATTGCTGCTATTATAAACCTCTGGAGTAACACCTTGCCTAATAAGCTCATCAATTGCAGCTTTTCCCACACATCCTCTTCCGATGACTGCAGCTCTTAGGCTTTCTGGATCAATACCTACAGATTCCAATGCATGCTGCACTCCGACTGTTCCAGACAGTCTGCTGTTTCCAATCAATGCATTTCCATCATCTATCTTCTCCCATGCAACAGCATTCATGCCTTTTTGAGTGAGAACATCTGTAAGCTCTTTGTCCCAGCCAAGATAAAGCCATCCTGTGAGAGTATGTCCATCCTGGAAAAATCCAAATTCTTCCTCGCACTGCTTTGGTTGAACAATCACTTCATTGTCATAGACCTTATCTTTAGGGACTACATTTGCTCCAAAATCCCTATACCCATCATCTTTGAACCCAAGATGAGTCCCATAACCCTCCTCAATAAAAACCATGGCAGGATCACTGATAAGAGTTACATCTTTTGGAAGTAGAGCTAATCTTCCCTCATCCTCTCTTCTTGGTCTCGGAAATCCAAGTGTGGGCATCTCACGCAGGATATCAAAATTATTTATAAATACTCCTTTTTTCCAAGATGTCATCAAGCAAATCAGCTAAAAAGCAAAACCTTAAAAAAAATGATTCCTTACCACTGATAATGGCTGAAATTGAGAAAATCAAAATTGTTTATGATGCAGCAGTTCTCAATCTTGCATTTGACACAATAAACAGAAAAAAGCAGGCATTGGTGTTTGTGAACACAAAAAGGTCTGCTGAAAAGACAGCAGAAGAGATTGCAAAGAAGATAAAAGGATTCCAAGCTTGTCATAAGGAGATAGCTAATAAGGCATTTGGATCACTTGCATCACCAACACACCAATGCAAAAGATTATCATATTGCCTTGAGAAAGGGATTGCGTTCCATCATGCAGGCTTGACAAGCAAGCAAAAGGAAATAATCGAGGAGAATTTCAAGAAAGGAATTGTCAAGATCATCTGCTGCACCCCCACATTGGCTGCTGGGTTAGACCTTCCTGCATTCAGGACAATCATAAGGGATGTGAAAAGATATGGATACAGAGGATTAAGCTATATTCCGGTTCTTGAATACCTGCAGATGGCTGGAAGGGCAGGAAGACCAAAATATGACAAGTTTGGAGAATCAATCATTGTCGCTAATTCTGAACCAGATGCTGAAAAATTGACTGAAAAATATATCTATGGAGAGCCAGAAGATATTTATTCAAAGCTTGCAGTTGAGCCAGTTCTAAGGACTTATCTTCTTTCATTGATTGCATCAAGATTTGTTGAGTCAAAAGAGCAGATAATGGGTTTTTTTGAAAAGACATTCTGGGCATATCAGTTCCAGGACATGGACAGGATTGAAATTATCATAAACAAGATGCTGGACCTGCTTGAGGAATGGGAATTCATCAGGAAAGATTCTGCTGACAAGTATTTTGTTGATGCAGATGAGCTTGATAAAGAGTCTTATTCAGCAACAACATTAGGAAAAAGGGTTTCAGAGCTATATATTGACCCTTATACTGCCAACTATATGATGGAATGCCTCAGGAAGCACACAGGCAGGAACATCAAGCCATTCTCTTTTATGCAGATGATATCACACACATTAGAGATGAGGCCATTGTTGAATGTAAAAGCATCTGAAATTGAAGATGTTGAAGAAAAACTGGTATTTTACCAAGACCAGATATTGGATCAAGAGCCCTCAATGTATGATCCAGAATATGATGACTATCTTAAATCAATCAAGACAGCATTATTCTTCAATGATTGGGCTGATGAAAAATCAGAAGAGATCCTGCTTGAGACTTATAATGTCAGGCCAGGAGAGACAAGGACAAAACTGGATATTGCCAATTGGCTTTTGTATACAACAGAAGAATTGGCGAGGATCATGCAGTTCCAGAAATTGATCAAAGATATCATGAAAGTGAAATTAAGGCTTAGATATGGAGTAAAAGAGGAATTGCTTCCCTTGTTAAGGCTAAAAAATATAGGAAGAGTAAGGGCAAGAAAGATGTTTAATAATAAGATTGTTGATATCAAAAGTGTCAGAACTGCTGATGTGAAGAAATTACAGCTGATTCTTGGCAAAAAGATTGCAAAGGATGTGAAAGAGCAAGTGGGTGAAAATATTCCGGTTGTTGATAAGGAAAAGGCAAGCTCAACATTGAAAGATTACTAAAAGCTCCTAATAGGTCATTAAAAAGAGAAATGTTTTTAAATGATATTGCATTTTCTGATGTATGGTTGATACTAGAAATATTATTTCTAAAAAAGATAATTTAGTGATAAATACAGTGATAAGTAGAAATAAATGCTTAGCTAAGAATCTGGTGGGGAAATGGTAAGGATAAGTGATGAAAGATCAGAAGATATCAGAGCTTACTTATCACAGCCTGGATGGATTCAATGCAAAGCTGACAAAGTTAGTCTAGAAGCAAAATTAGGAGATCATATCACTCTCCAATACCCTATGATGACAGCAAGGATGCAGTCTGTTGTCGGGCCAAAAATGGCTGTTGCAGCTGGAAGGTGCGGAATCCTGACTTGTGTTCCTAGAGGGCTTCCAAGAGAAGAAAAAGAAGCAATTGTCCAAGCAAATAATAATGCAAGATTAAGAAAAGGAGAGGTTGAATACATTCAAAAGCCAGTGACAGCCAGCATTGAAAGCAGAGCTTATGATGTCATTGGACTGGCAAAAAGAACAGGATATTCTGTAATTCCTATAGTTGATGAATTCAGGCATGTAAAAGGCTTCTATGTCCATGAGCAAAATGGAGGCTCAAGACCTCATCCAAACGCAATGATAAGTGATGTCATGAAACCTCTCAAGTCAGATGATAGCCCTGATGGAATCCCTTATTTGACTGGTGATAATAAATCTGATTCAAATGTTAGAGGATTATTTAGGGATGGTGCCAGATTTATACCAATTGTGAATGATGGAGAAGAGCAAGTCCTTTTAGAGATAGCATTCAAGCAGAAATTTGACACAAATTTTATAGGGATGGCAGTTACAACTGGGGCTAATTGGGAAGATGAAGTAAGATTCTGGATGGATAAAGTCGATACATTGATGACTGACTCTTCAAATATCTGCTATGATGATGCGATTGAATTTCTTAAAGGTGCAAAGAGGATATGCCCTGAGAAACCTTTTGGAGTCGGAAATCTTGTCAGCGGAGAGTTTTTCCATAGGTTTGCTAGCGAGGGTGCAGATTATATCATGGGAGGGATGGGCCCTGGCGGAGCATGCAAGACAGGAAGCTTGAGAGGCATGGGCAGAGGACAGATGACTGTTGCAATGGATTTGGCAAGAGCCAGAGATGATTTTTTTAAAAATGACAGTTCACACAGATATGTCCAATTAGTCCTTGATGGAGGGATTGAGCATATAAATGAAATGACTGTGTCATTATGTTTTGCTGACCTCATCATGCAAGGCGGATATCATGTAAGATTCTATGAATCTGCAGGAAGAAAATTTGCTGGAGATGGAAAGACAGTTACAACCAATGAAGGAGAGATGAGATTCTCTGAATATTGGGGAGAAGGCCATGCCCTTGCAAGGATTGTAGGGCAGTTTGGAATGAGAATATTTGATGATATAGGCCATAATGACACTGATACAGTTGACAAGGATCAGGTAAGAATGGTCCTTGAAAGATATGGGCATGCAGATTTAGGAAGCGTGACTGAAGAAGGTGTATATGGGCATAAAGCTTACGCAGGAAGATTGAGGCCAAATGTTGAGAATGATGCACTTTATTTAAAGCAGAATATATCCAATGCAGGAGCTGTTGATCTAGCCACATTAAGAGAAGTTGCTGTACTGGAAAAAGCTTCAGTAGAGACATTAAGAAAAATGTTTCCTCATGACCTAGAGCAATATGAAAACTGATTCTTTAAATACAAAATCTTTTTATATTACTAATTCTTTGTCATATCTCAATGAATTTAAACATATTTGAATCAAAAATCAATTTTAGGTCATAAAAATGTTAACACCAGCAGAACAATTAGGCAGGGATTATCAAGTTGTTGCTTTTTTCGGCCTACAATGGGGGGATGAAGGAAAAGGCAGATATGTAGACCTTCTTGTAGATGAATTTGATCTTTTTGTAAGAGCCAATGGAGGCAATAATGCAGGCCATTCTTTTAGGGATATGATTGCACACCTGGTTCCGACTGGGGTTTTTTCTGGAAAGCCTGGAGTGATAGGCCCAGGAGTTGTGGTTGATCCATTAAGCTTGGTCAGTGAGCTTGAAGAATTGAAAAAAAGAAATATACCTTGGGATCAGCTGTATGTAAGCGGAGATGCAGCTGTAGTTACACCAGACAGGATTTTTTTGGATCATATGATGGAATTCTTATTGGGCAAGGACAAGATTGGAACAACAGGAAGAGGAATCGGGCCAACGTATGGATCATATGTAGAAAGGTATGCAGTCAGGATGAATGATCTTGTCAATAAAGATTTTTTTGCTGAAAACATGAGGAGAAATCTTGGTTTTGTAAAAAGGCATTTTATTGAGCCTTATATGGCTGATGATGATGTAAAGGCTGAGTTTCACAAGATAATGCATGGGAAAAGGATGTCAGATGGAATATTTTATTCTGAGACTGATTTCTTTGATCTTGATGCAATCATTGACAGATATATGAGTGCTGCATTTGTGTTTAGTGAAAATATTAGGGATACTAGATTAATACTTGATCAAGCCTATACTGAAGGACAAAGAATTGTATTAGAAGCAGGCCAGGGGATGCTGCTGTCTTTTGTGCATGGATCATATCCAGATGTCACTTCATCTTCAATGGATCCGGGATGGCTGGCTTGCGGAGCAGGGATTCCTGCAGGAAGCATTGATAAATCGTATGGAATATTCAGGATGCCAGTGATGAATAGAGTTGGTAGTGGACCATTTCCAACTGAGTTTGGAGGAGAAAGGTCAAGAGAATATTGTGATGATCATTCACACAGTAAAGAATTGGAAATGAAAACTTATCCAGATCCGGTTGCAATGATAAATGGTGATGATGAGCTGATGAAAGGGATTGGGTACAGGATCATAAGCAATAATTATGGAGCCACTACAAAAAGGCCAAGAAGAACAGGCTGGCTTGACTTAGTGGCATTAAAGCATGCAATAAGGGTATCTATCAATAGGAAGAAAGATGCAATATTGGCCACTCATATAGATGATTGCGATCAGGCAGATCAAGTGAATGTCTGCACAGAATATGGTTATTTCGGACCTGAAAGGACATATAATGGCAGAACACTTAAAGATGGAGACATAATCAAGGATTTTCCGACTGATGCGAGAGTGCTTGCCTGCTGTAAACCATTCTATTGTCCATTGAAAGGCTGGAAAGAATCCACAAGAGGATTGAGAAAATCTAGTGATGTGCCTGAAAACTTAATTGTGCTGTCAGATAGACTTGAATCAAGCACTGGAGCAAGGATTGAAGCAATTTCAGTCGGTCCAGAACCTGATGAATTAGTGTACACAGGGAGGCAATGAGTACATTATCTGTATCTGTAGAAATTCTTCAGAATACATCAGAAGCTGATACTATCTGTTGTTCTTTGATAATATTTAAATACTCAATCTCATAACTTTTTAATATGATTAAAGAGGCGAGAGTATCATTCAAAAGACCAGATCTGTTTTTATTGAGGACAAGAAATTATACTATATATGATATGCATGTGCATACAAGCTATTCAGATGGCCATAGGACTGTCGAGCAGGTCCTGGCAGCTGCAAGAAAGAAAGGTATTGGAATCAGCCTCACAGACCATAACGACATAAGAGGAGCTGTAAAAGCCTATAAGAACAATTATGGTGTTCCTGTGATTCCAGGGATGGAGATGACAACAGCTGAAGGGGTCCATCTTCTAATATATTTTTATAATGCAAAAGAGCTTGAAGAATATTTTAACAAATATATTTTGAAGTCCAGAAATGAAAATAGGCCTTATACTTTTCTCTCAAAAGGAGCAGAAGAATTGATTGAGGACTCAAAATATTATAATTGCATAATAAGTGCAGCACATCCTTTTGCAATATCATGGACAGGACTGATGAAACATAATCTTAACAATCTAAGTGAGAAAGTATTAAGGAAGATTGAAGCAATCGAGGTTATATGTGGAAGTTCAACTCTTCCAATGAATAAAAAAGCAATTAACTTTGCAATGAAAAGTGATAAATGCTTTACAGGAGGATCTGATGCCCATATAAGACATGAATTGGGAAGTGTTGTTAGTTATTCTCGAGATATTTTGAATGAAGAAAAATTTCTAGGAAACCTTTTGAAAAAAAAGAATTTTGTGATTGGAACCCAATCCACCCTTATGAGCAGGTTTGCTTCATTACCTCTAAGGTTCAAGAGCACCAATAGCCCTTCTCCATATTTTTATTTCAAGAAACAATTGAAATTCATCAAAGGAAATAAAATTGACAAGCACAAGGACAAGTATGACAAGATCAAGAATAAGATCAAGGAAAAGAAAGATAATATCAAGGAAAATGTAATTGAAAGGAAAAATAATCTTACATATAATGTTAAAAGAAGAAAAGATAATATCAAAAAGAAATTGATAACAAGGAAAAACAAGATTAAATATAAATTGATCCAAAACAAAGACAAGTTCAAAGACAGACTAAATGAGTTGGAACTATAATCTAGACTTTTTTCATCTTATTAAGCCCGTGTAGTATAATGGATACCTGCTAACTGAGTTACAGGCTGAAAAGAACGCAACCTTGCGGTCTTTAATTGGTAAGGCAATAAGGTTGAGGCCGGGGTTCAACTCCTCGCACGGGCGTTTTATATTATTTTATCATTACTATTATTATTGTTTAGTTCTTTTTCTTCACAATAATGCTTAAAAATAAGAAAGTATTTCTATACGGTAACTACAAAATTGAGTTTAAAAGTTGGGTGGTGATAAAATGAAAAAGATGGTTTTGATATTTTTAGCCCTATCAGTATTATTGTTTGCTGGATGTTCAAGCTATGATGTTTATGAATGTGTTGATGACTATACATATTGGATTTCACTTTCCCGTCCGGCTGAAGAAAACTGTGTCGTCAATGGAAATACTCTTGAATATGTCCAGGATGATGAAGGATCAGACACAGTCAAATGCATCCTAAAGAGCGGAAAGAAATGTGATGTCAACAGCTATCACAACAATCTCTGCTGATAAATCATAATAAATGCAAATGATTTAATCATTTTTTATTAAATTTGTTTCTTGTTTCTTATTAATCTTGATTTTTAGCTTTATTATTTATTGAATTTAACTAATTTTATTTTTCATTTTATGATTTTTTAAGGAAATTTTTAAAAAATTATAATTTTTATCAAATTTTTATTCATATCTTTTCCGTCGAGAAAATTATGTAATCATATAATCAATAAATAAATATTTGTTCATTAATATTTCTTTTGGTTCTTACTCGACGGTAGATCAGAGAATTTTCATAAAATCAAAACATTTATAAAGATTTAAATCTAAAAAAAAATTGAGGTGATACCTTTGGCAAAAAAGAAAGCTAAACGTAAAACAGCAAAGAGAAAATCTGCTAAAAAAGCTACAAAGAAAAAAGGAAAGAAAAAGAGATAAGTCTATGACTTATTGATTTTAAATCATTCTTATTTTTTCTTCTCTTTTTTTTCACTTTCTAAATCAATTGATATTGACCTGTTTATGATAGAAATCTTTGATTCTTGATAAATTATCTATATCAGAAGCTTTTCTGTCCTCTCTTAATCTGACAAGTCGAGGAAACCTTAATGCAAATCCTGAAGAATAAGTCGGTGATTTCTGTATTTCATTGTATGATATTTCAATCACGATGGACGGCTTGACTTTGATTTCTTTTCCTTTCTCTGAAATAATCAATGGTTTCAATAGTTTGGTGAGATGCATGAATGTAACCTTGTCGCTTTCATCACTCTCGAGCTCTCTTATGCCAGTGCCGACCTTACCAATCTCACTGTATTCTTCTCCATCTTTGCAGGCGATTGTAAATGAACTCAACCATTTTGACCTTTTTCCTTCTCCCCATTGCGCGCCTGTAATGACAAGGTCGAGATTTTCCATGACAGGCTTGATCTTGACCATAAATCCGACCCTTGATCCTGGCTTGTATTCAGAATCAAGGCTCTTTGCCATCAAACCTTCATTACCTTTTGCAAGAGCCTCTTGATAAAATCTTTCTGCCTCTTTCTTTGACTCAGTAATTATACCTTTTGCAATCTCAATCTTCTCTTTCTTTTCCTTGATAATTGATTTTATGAGCTCTTTCCTCTCTTTGATTGGTTTCTTAAGAATTTGCTTTCCATTGATCTGGACAGCGTCAAAAACATTCACCATGACTGGGATCTTTTTGATTATCTCATTGATATCATACTTCCTTCTTATCCTCTGGCTGATGCTCTGAAAAGGCAGCCATTTCTTTGTCTTTGGGTCAATCCCAATGACTTCAGAATCAAGAATGAAATTATTTGAATTAGTATTCTCTTTAATAAGTTTCACTACATCAGGGAATTGTTCTGTCACATCCTCCAATCTTCGTGTAAAAAGTTTTATGTGATCCCCATTCCGATGGATCTGCATCCTAAATCCATCATACTTGTATTCAAACAATGCAGGCTTTCCAACCCTTTCAAAAGCGTCGTCAATATCTTCTGCCTTTTGCGCAAGCATGACCTTAATAGGCTTTCCTACTTCAAGAGATGTTTCTCCAAAAGCCTTCTCACCCTTTTTCTTAATCTCATACATAACCTCACTGTAATCATTAATTATGTCAATCATGTGCTGAACATTCTTAGAATAAAAATTGAATCTTTCCCTATCTTGGTCATCAACAACATCAAGGATATCTTTATTGTTGTAGACTAAATTGAATTTGTCTCCAAAAAAAGCCCATACTATCGCATCCCGGAAAGCCCCTTCTCCGACACCAATCCTAAGTTCATCCAGAATTGTCCTAATTATGTATTTTGCCTCATCTGGAGATGAGCTTGTGAGAAGTTCTGCAATCAAGTGAACCTTCTTGTCAACAGTGCCTTGACCTTCAAGTTCAGCCAATTTTCTAAGATTATTAAAAACTTTATCAACACTAAGATCATGGCTGACTAGTGTTGTCTGTTTTTTTATACCAATGAGATTATGGGCACAATCGCCTAAATCACCAGTCTTTTTCCATTCTCTCTCAACTTTTTCAGTAGAGATTCCAGATGAAACACTGATTGCTTTTAAAACAATACGGGCAGCAACTCCAATATCTCTCTTATCCCATGCTGGATAAAGTTTTCCTTGGAGAAGAAGTGCAACAATCTTTATCTCATCAGTTGGAATATGCTTGAGGAATTCTGATATGTAATAAGTTTTTCCAAGTCTTTTAGTAGTGGAATCAAGCTGAATATACAGATCAACAATCTTTTTATATTGCATAAATATGTCTAATCTTGTTTAGTATTTATATTTTTACTTTTTCCCAATCTAAGAAGTCTGCCAGCCCTAATCAATATCATAGCAAGATAAGCTCTCCAGCTCACTTTGCCATGCATGAACAAGTCAACAAGCTCTTTTTCAGTCGGTAGGCTGAATATATAGTCAAGCTTATTATTGTTTAAGCCTGCAACAAGAATATCTGCAAATACAAGACTAGCCTTTATTTGGTCTCCAAATGAGTGTTTCCAGATCATCTCATATCTTTTGAGGTAATCTGATGAAAAATCATTTTTATTGACTGCGTTCAATGCAACCTTGCCTGCAATCTTTCCAGCTTTTAGTGCAAAATAAATGCCTTCTCCAGCTCCTGCATAGACCTGGCCAGCAGCATTGCCGCAGACAATCATCCTTTTTGAGTAAGATTTGTTTATTGCACCATTTGTTGGAAATATCCCTGAATAACTTGGCTTTCCAATCAATTCATGCTCTTTAGCAAACATATTGAACAAATATGTGAGATTTTTCCCCTTATTTTTTGGGAGGATTCCCATACCTACATTTGCAATAATCTTGTCCTTTGGAAAAATCCAAGAAGCAGTCCCATTATCATCATCAAAATAAAAATAAAGCCTGCTTGGATCAAGATTGTGGTTCTTGAAGATTCCACCTATACAAGGTATAGTAGAAGGTGCATTCTTGATCAAACTAAACTTCCTCTGGATACTGAAATTGCATCCATAAGACAGGATTACTAATCTTGCCCTGAAACAACCCTTGTTTGCAACAACTTCCATATACTCTTTTTTCCTGATGACATCAATGACTGAACTTTGAAGGATAATATGATCCTTAATAGGCTCTGCCAGCCATTGCTCAAACTTCGGGCGGTCAAGAATGAGATAATCAATGTAAAGGCTTCGGGAGACATTCTTTGAATGGATCTCAAAAGTATTTGTCTTGTTCATTACAAAATAATATTTTGAATGCTCAAATAATTCAATAAAACCATCTTTTCTAATGCCTTCACCGCATCTGAGAGGAAGGCCAATCTCTTTTTTTGAATCTAAGATTAAGAAGTTAATGTTAGGCCTTTCACCTAAAGTTCTTGCTGCCATAAGACCTGCAGGGCCTGCTCCTATTATGATAACATCATAAATTTCCATAATTTATTGAATTTCTGCAATATTTATATAGTTTATTGTGATTTGTAAGCAAATCTTATAAACCCTTTCTCACCTAAATATGTTTTATGAATCAATATAATCAAGCATGCAGAGAGATACTTGAGGAAGTCAAGAAAAGGAAAGCCCGGAATCAAACAGAATTTAACAGGATTAAATTAGATGTAATCAAGGATTTGGGAATTAAAAAAATCCCAAAGAATACTGATATTCTAAATATTGCTTCGCAAGGTGAGAGAGAACAGCTTGATTTTATCCTGACAATGAAGCCAATCAGGACAATGGCAGGAGTCAGCGTTGTTGCAATCATGACAAAGCCAATCCCTTGCCCTCATGCAAAGAAAGGAATTGGGCCTTGCATATATTGCCCTGGCGGTGTCAAGAGTGCATTTGGCGATGTGCCTCAAAGCTATACTGGAAAAGAACCTACTACTAGAAGGGCGATCAGGAATAATTTTGATGCATATCTTCAGGTTTTTAATAGACTTGAACAATATATTGTCACAAACAAGATTCCTGATAAAGTTGAAGTGATTGTTATGGGAGGGACATTTCCATCATTTCCAAAAAAATATCAGGACGAGTTCATAACCTTAACCTATAAGGCAATGAATGACTTCTCAAAGATGTTCTTTAAGAATAATAAATTGCAGTTGAAAAAGTTCCTTGATTTTTTTGAGCTTCCTGGAGAACTGAATGATATTGGAAGAGAAATGAAGATACGTGCCAAATGTTTGACATTAAAGAAAAATGGAAAATCAGATCTTGAAGGGGAGCAGAAGAAGAATGAGAAATCCAAAATCCGGTGTGTTGGTTTGACAATTGAGACAAAACCAGACTATGGCAAATTAATTCAGGCAAACCAGATGCTAAGGCTTGGCTGCACAAGAGTTGAGATTGGAGTGCAGACTATTTTTGACAAGATCCTCAAAAAGATCAAAAGAGGCCATACAATCAAGGATACAGTGGAGTCAACCCAGATCCTCAAAGATTTGGGGTTTAAGATAAATTATCAGGTGATGCCAGGACTGCCAGGAGTGAGCAGGAAAGAAGATTTTGAAGCATTAAGAGGATTGTTCATATTCTCTGAATTCAGGCCAGACATGCTGAAGATATATCCATGCATGGTCTTGAAAGGGACAAAACTCTATGAGATGTGGAAAAAGAAAAAGTACAAGCCACTCACTACACAACAGGCTGCAAGCTTGATTGCAAAATTCAAGGAAAATGTGCCTGAATACTGCAGGATAATGAGGGTGCAGAGAGATATTCCGACATTCATGACAGAAGCAGGTGTTGATAAGACTAACTTAAGGCAATATATTGAAAAAGTGATGAAAGATAGGAAGATAATGTGCAGATGCATAAGATGCAGGGAGGTTGGAAGGTTTAAGGGAAGGATTGGCAAGCCAATCATATATAATATCCATTATAGAGCTAGCAAGGGAACAGAGTTCTTTATTGTAGCTGAATACAAGGATCATATTCTTGGCTTTTGCAGGCTGAGGTTTCCTTCAGACCAATTAAGAGATGAGATAACTGATGATGCCTCTCTTTTAAGAGAGCTTCATGTGTATGGAATGTCTGAGCCGATTGGAACCAAAACTAAAATAGGCCTGAAAGGCAAGAAGACAGCACAGCACAAGGGCATTGGCAAAGAAATGCTTAAGTATGCTGAACAGATATCAAGGACTTATTACAAAAATAAGGTTGTAGTGATATCTGGAATAGGCGCAAGAGAATATTACAAAAAAGCAGGATATCATAAACAAGGGGTTTATATGGTCAAAAGATTGAGGCCAATTTGGAAAGATTGGGGAAAATGATTTGATTATGATTAAATAAAAAAAGAAAAACAAAAAATTTTAAAAAAGTTAAAAAAATAAATAAGGAACGAATTTCAATTGCAGAAATATTACAGTGAAATTCGGTTTTTGATGTTTTTTAATTAGAAATGATAAATGAATATTAAACAAATAATAGAGAAATAAAGATTAAACAATTAATAGAGAAATAAAGATTAAACAATTAATAGAGAAATAAAGATGGCCGAGATAAAATTCAAGGAAAAGTTTATTGAAAGATATTCAAAACTGACAGATTTTGAAAAGTTTAAGGAATATTCTTTGAAATATTTGAGAAGGTCAATTCGAGTCAATACTTTGAAGATTTCTGTAGATGAGATCAAAAAAGGCTTGAAAAACAGTGGAAACTGGAGCAGATACCTTGGTGCAAGGAAGGATTCTGGATTGAGCACAAAGGCAAAGGAGAAGATCAAAGAAGAGATATAGGGAATTTAGTCGAGCATTCGCTCGGCTACATCTATGTGCAGGAGGCTTCTTCAATGATACCTCCAATTGTACTGGATCCAAGACCAGGTGAACTTGTCTTGGATATGTGTGCCTCACCTGGATCAAAAGCAACACAGATAGCAATGTATATGGAAAATAAGGGTTTGTTGATTGCAAATGATACAAAAGGGATGAGGATAGCTCCGCTTGGAGTTAATATCCAGAAATGCGGGATCATTAATTGCATCATATCTTTGATGGAAGGCAGGCATTTCAAAGGATACGAGTTTGACAAGATATTGGTTGATGCTCCTTGCTCTGGGACAGGGACAATCAGGAAATCATACAAGACAATAGAGATGTGGAATCCAAATATGGTCAAGAAGCTTTCAGGTATACAGAGGCAATTGATAAGCACTGGATTTGAGAACCTTAAGAAAGGGGGCACTTTGGTCTATTCCACTTGCTCATGCGAGCCTGAAGAGAATGAGGCAGTTGTATCACATCTGCTTGATAAATATCCTGATGCAGAAATTGAGAAGATTTCCTTGAAAGGCCTGAAGACATCTGAGTCGATTGCTGAATTTGAAGGAAAAAGGTTTAATCCAGAAGTTAAGAAATGCCTTAGGATCTGGCCTCAGGATAATGACACAGATGGTTTCTTTGTATGTAAGATTGTTAAGAAAAAATTAAAATAAGAATAAGAAAAATATTAAAAAATAATAAAATTATTCTACTATAACTGTTCCTTTCCTGCCCCAGATGACATTTGTATATTCATACTCTCCTGCTTCCTCAAAAGTGTATGAAAACTCGTCTCCTGCAAATAATCTTGGGCTTCTGAAAAGTCCATCATTTGATGATATCAGGTGAACTCTTCCTGCTGTGACCATATCAGAGTTTTCATCATCTTGGTCATCATCATTCTCTTGTTCATCTTCAAGGTCTTCCTTGACAAGAGATGATGCGCCTGGAATAATCCAAGTCACAGTTCCGCCTGCTGCTAAATTTATGACCTCAGGATCAAATCCTTCTGGACCAAGAACCCTGATGTCAGCATCAGTTGGAGCTGATGTATCTGATTGCTGTGCTGGCTGAGTTGTATCAGTAACTTCAATCATAGTTGTAGTTGCTTGAGTTGTAGTAGTTGTCTCTTTTACTGGACATCCAGCTAAGAATAGGCCTAAAACAATCAATATTGCTAATAATATTCTTTTCAATTTACGCACCCCCAATTTGTTTGTAAATATGTACTATATAGGAATCATCTATAATATATAAATCTTACTGGAATATCTACTATCAAGAGGTAATATTTTATAGTGTCAAGAAGGTTAAAATCTGAATAATCTATTTAAAAAAGAACCAGGTTTTTCAATATTTTTACTAATACTTGATCTGATCCTATTTGAAGAAAGAAAAACACTAAGTCTGTTTTCTATCTCATCACTTGGATCAAACATTTTCTCAGCTCTCTTGAAATCAGGAGTATGATAATAAGATTTGCCATTCTTATGGTCAAACTTGAATCTCTTATGCAACATCTCATGATAAAGAACATAATCAAGAAGTTCTTTTGGAGCATTTTTCAAAACAGATGAGATATTGATTGTGTCAGAACCATATTCATATGAGCCAAGCCTAGAGTTTGAAGTGCCTGAAAAAACAAGGTTAGGTGGATCAAGGTTATTGAAAAAGAATCTCTCATTCAATTCATTAAATGACTGCTCAAGAATTG
Source organism: Candidatus Woesearchaeota archaeon (assembly GCA_043810355.1). Taxonomy (GTDB): domain Archaea; phylum Nanobdellota; class Nanobdellia; order Woesearchaeales; family JAGVYU01; genus JAZDHV01. Next base: position 11,774 of record JBDROB010000034.1, on the reverse strand, counting down.
GGTCAGATTTAGTCTTTGGAGCAGCCAAATGGACTTTTTTCATAAAAATATGATAATAATCAATATATCTTGTCTTTTTTTTGCCTTTAAACATCTTTAGCAGTAACTCTTGGATCATCCCAATCCTGATCTCCTTATCCACAGATCGCCACTTTTTGCTTAATCCTATCTTGATCTTCCTCTGAGAAGCATAATAATGGATATTGCCATTGAAATCATTGAACTTATCACTATATTTTAGCTCAGACTCATAAATATAAGATCTCTCAGGATACAGGTCTTCAAATGCCTCTTTTATCAGTTCCATATTATTATAGGAGAATATGATTCATATTTAATGTTTTGGTTAATCAATATATTATGATTATTAAACTGAAATTTGATATTTATAGCATAAAACATTAATAACCGTAACTGTTTGGTATTAAATCTTTTTTTCTAAAGGATGCTCGTAATTCTTTTTCAAGTTCTTTGATTGTGAACCAGATTCTTGTTCCAAGCCATTTTTTTACATTTTGCCAGTATTGTTCTATTGGATTAAGTTCAGGAGAATATGCTAATAGCCTAATGAGTTTTATTTCTGTTAGCTTGATAAAATTCATCACTTTTTTTGTTAAGTGCCATCTTGCATTGTCGACTATTATACATAATTTTTTATTGTTTTTTCTTAGTCGTTTGATAAACTCAAGAAATTTTTTGCCGTTTATTTTTTTACTTATTTTGAGGATTATTTTTCCATTAAATAGCGCTCCAAATACACACATTTTTTGATGAGGGTTGTTGATAATCTTTTTTGTTGGCTTTGAGCCAATTAGAAACCATCCTTTCGTTAGGTATGGAACTAAGGCAAAGATGCTTTCGTCCAAAAAGGCGATCGCATATCCTGCTTGCACAAGTTTTTTAATTCTTCGTCGAAGTTCTTTTTAAATTCTGCTTGTAACTTTTTGTTTGCTTTGATATGTTCAGGTCTTGGCTTTTGTATTGACATATGAAATGACTGTACAATCCTTTGCACTTGCCTATTTACTATTTCTTTTTTGAATTCATGTTTTATAAAATACGCTACAAGTTTTGTAGTCCAAGTGACAAATGGAAGCCCCCTAACTTGAGGAGATTTGCTTAATGCCCTTTTTAATTTAAGACGTTCATGTGGCGTAAGTTTTCGAGGCTGTCCTTTTTGTTTTATTGCATAGCAACCTTCGATACCACGCTTCTCAAATCTTCTAAGAATATCACTCACCGTCGATTCTCGCTTCCCAATCACGCTTGAGATGAAAGGCAATGTTTTCCCTTTCTTTCTAAGAACAGCACATTGCAAACGAATTTTTGCTTTCGCATTCTCTTCCTGATTATACTTCTCTTCTAATTTCACTAAAGAAATAAAAGAAAGAAATCCAGATCCTTTATTCACAAGCCACATAAACAGGTATGAAAAGTTCGAATTCAATCTAGGAAGAAAAAGCAGCTTAGCAAACTAAACTCACTACTTTAAAAAGACAATAAAATTATATATACTGCTACTAAATATATATTGAATTATATAGAATTTGTAATGTTATAAGGGGGTTTCAGTAATAATTAATATAATTACAATTTTCATGAGAGATATGATTTGTTTAAAAGAGGGGCTAAATTGAATACTAAATTTACAGCATTGATATTATCAAGTTTAATAGCTACTTTTTGTATTCCAACAGCTTTTGCTCTTTCTTATAATTTAACTTATGATAATAATGGGAATTTAATTCAAGGCATTGGCAATTATTATGAATATGATGAATTTAATCAATTAGTAAGAATAAGAAATGAAAATGTTAGTGGAGATATTCTTGAAGAATATAATTATGATTACGAAGGGAATCGTATTAGAAAAATTAGATATAATACTGACGGTAGCAATACAACATATTATTATATTGGAAATGATTTTGTAAGGGTCATAAATTCTAGTGGCACATTTGATCTCACTTATTATTATGATGGAAATAATATTATTGCCAAGAATGATACTAATGGTGAATTGTATTTTTTTCATCCCGATCATCTTGGCAGCACTTCTGTCATCACTGATGAGAATGGTGATGTTATTGGGGAGGTTGAGTATTATCCTTTTGGAGGCGTGTTGAGTGGGAGTGATGCTGATGGTCGGTTGTATACTGGCAAGGAGAAGGATTCAGGAGTATTATATTATTATGGTGCTAGGTATTATGATTCTGATAATTTAATGAGATTTACACAGCCTGATTCTATCATTCCAGACATTTACAATCCACAGGACTTGAACAGGTACGCTTATGTAAGGAATAATCCTTATAAGTATGTTGATTTTGAAGGAAAGCAGACAAAATCTGTATTTGATAGTCCTATATCTAGATATTTAGCAGTTTATTTAGAAGGTCAAGAAAACAAGAGACTTATTAGAGAGAAATTACATAAAGAACTTAGGAATAAATATGATCCACTGTTGCCAAGAGAAGCAACAATTAGGCCTTATTATAATGATATGGGCTTTAATGTTATGCGAATAAATAGAGATATTAGAATGGATTTTCAACAATTACAGAACATTGAATTAGAAAATGAGTTTGAAATACATATTATTGAAAACGATCAAATGGTTGGATTTAGTTATAAAAATGAACAATATAAAGGAAATATGAAGTCTGCTCTTAATGTACTTGAAGCAAAAGGATTTGAGAGGCGTATAGTAAAAACTTATATTTCTGAACAGTTTAAGTTAGAAACTGGTAGAATTTATTCCAATATACATGAAGAATCTTTTTTACAGAGATTTATTACTTTCTTTAAAGATAATAGAAGAGGTGATATTGAATGAGAAATCATACTAAATACTTAGCCTTATATTATATTTTAGCAATGATCACAGGATTATATGGATTATTTATAACTTTAACAAGTAAAAAAATGGATTATGGCACATATTTCAAAATTGTGGAATCAGAAGGTGTTTTTTCTTTCAATGCGTTTAGTTTAATAGTTAACATAATTAGTATTCTTGTCTTATTTATTAGTATAATTACGATTATTCAAGCTTTAAGAGGCAAAATAAAAAAATATCATCTCATTTTCCCCATTTATTTTATATTGTGGAGTATTATGTGGTTTGCAATTATGCCATATGTGATGTCTAAAAACTGTGTAGCTTCAACAATAGATTTTGAAATGTATAAAACTTGTTATGTTAATAAACTTAATGAGTCACTTAAATTCGAGATTATTTTTGATATAATTAATACTATATTTCCCCTATTCTTTTTATATAAGCTATTTAAGGGGAAAACTATTCAGAAAAATATTAGAGCTAGAAAATGAGTATTTATACATTAATAATAAAATGTTAGAGATTGATTAAAAATGAAAGATAAGAAAATTATCTCATCAATATTAATTTTGACATTTAGTTTATTATTAGTCTTATTAGTTTATGGAGCACCTAAAGAAACATTTTATAGACCATTTGCTCTTGATTCCGTGACAAATGATATTGGAAATGTCAATACGAATGAACTTGGAGTTGATTTGTTTAGTGGTGCTGCTGTTTATTCTTATCCCATACTTGTTCCTCCTGGAACAAATGGATTAGCTCCAATAATTAATCTTATATATAATAGTCAATCGACTTCAGAAAGACCTGACATGGTTGGAACTGCATGGGCAATATCAGAAAGTTTCCTTGTAAGGGATATTGAATATACAAGAGGAGACCAATCTGACGATACTTTTAATCTTATAATAAATGGTGTTAAACATGATCTGGTTTATGTTTCTGCTGAACAAAGGTTTCATACAGAGATTGAATCCTATTTATATATTCAGAATGTTTCTGGTGGCAATAATTCAAATAATAATTATTGGATTGTTAAAACTAAAGATGGGACTGCTTATAGGTTTGGTTATAACTTTGATTCTGAGCAAGTTTCAAATCAAGAGTCTTATACTACTAGATGGTATCTTGATTTAGTTACTGATACTCATGATAATAACATTTATTATTCTTATAGGGAGAATCCTTATTCAGGTGAGAATGGAACTACTTATCCTTATAAGATTGAGTATAATAATGATAAATCAAGGGAGATTGAGTTTGTTCTTGAATCTTCAAACAGACCTGATATTTGGAATGTTTTTGAACAAGGCAATAATATTAAACAAAAAAGAAGAATAGGGGAGATTAAGGTAAGTGCTCAGAATAAATTAGTTAGAAAGTATGTTTTATCTTATCAGACCATTGATTCTGATTCAAGAAGTTTCTTGAATGAGATTAGTATTTATGGGAGTGATGGTACGAGTGAATTATCTTCATCTTCTTTTTCTTATAATTCAGTACATAAAGGATGGCAATTAAATTCAAGTTGGAATGTTCCTTTTACATTATTAGGATTAAGGGACTCAGGTCATAGATTTAGAGATGTTAATAGAGACGGTTATGTTGATGTTATCCTTGGAAATAAAGGGAGTGATGATGAGGATCCAGAAAATACCGAAGTGTGGTTAAACAATAAAACAGGATGGAAATCAGAACCTTCTCTTGATGATGAGATTCCCTATGGTCTAGTAAGGCTTCATTATAATCGTGATTGTGAGGATAATAAGTGGACTCAGAAAGGTATAGATAGGGGTTTTAGGTTGATTGATATTAATTTGGATGGTTTTGTAGATCAAGTATTATTTCCTCATTTTAATTTTATTGATCAAAATGTTGATCGTTCAGCTTATTTAGGGGATAGTTCTTCTTGGGTTCTTAATGATACTTGGGAACCTCCAAGTCTTAGATTAGTTGGGGATGATTATGATGATCCTCCCTGTCAAGAGCAGTATGGAAATGATAGGGGAGTAGGTTTTGCTGATGTCAATGGTGATGGATTAGTGGATATTTTGAGAAGATATTCAAGTGAAGAAACATGGATTAATACAAGAAATGGATGGAGTTCTTCATCTCATTGGCATCTTGATGAAAACTTTGCACTAGGTAGATTCCGTTTAGATTCAGATTGCTATTATCAGTATGGCATTGATATGGGTATAAGATTAGTTGATATAAACGGGGATGGTCTTGTTGATGTTTTAACAAGTAGATATGAATATGATGACACCACTAAAAAGGAGGTTAGATTGAATAATGGAGAGGAATTTGCTGTTGATAACTCATGGTCTATTCCAGGAGAATACTTTGTTAGGGATGAGGAATGGGATCCTGTTTGTGATTCTAAATTTGGTGTTGAACAGGGTATCAGGTTTGCTGATGTTGATGGTGATGGTTTGGTTGATATTTTACGATCTGATGATGGTTCTGATACTGTGTGGATTAATGATGGCAGTAGCTGGAATCAAGATAGTTCTTGGTCTATTCCTGTGGATTTTGTTGATAATGATGGGAATAATTTGGATATTCGTTTAGTTGATGTTAATGGTGATGGTCTCGTTGATATTGTCAAGGGCAGCGACACTAAGAATGTTTGGTTGAATAATGCCTCAAAATCTTATTTACTTAACGAAATTACTAATGATTTTGGTGGGAAGACTGAGATTGAATATGGGAAATCTGTTGATTATGATAATACTGGTGATGATTCTGTTTCTGATTTTGGCTATAATATTTGGATAGTGAATTCAATTATTAAAAGTAATGAACTTTCTCAGAATAGTGTTACTTCTGTGATTACTTACACTTATGATGATGGTTTGTTTGATTATGAAGATAAAGAATTTCGTGGTTTTAACTTTGTTGAAGAGAACAGGTCTTCTGATATTGTAGTTAGGTATTGGTTCCATCAGGATGATGCTCGCAAAGGGAAGGAGTATAAAACTCAAATCTTAGATAATAGTAATAAATCTTATAAAAAGACTGAATTTGATTGGGAATTTACTGAGACGAACAATTATTTTATTCCTTATCTTAATTCTAATTCTAACTATTTCTTTGATATAAATGGTTTAAATCCAGAAGTTACAAATGTAACATATGTTTATGATAATTATGGAAATATTAACAAGACAAGTTACTTGGGGGATGTTAGTAATAGTGGTGATGAATACTTTGAGTATACTGAATTTGTTTATAACACTAGTAGTTGGATAGTTAATAAGCCTAAGGTAAAATCCATTCTTGACTCTGATGATGTAACAAAGCTGAGAGAAACTAATTTCTACTATGATAATTTTGATTATGGCATCTCTCCAATTATAGGAGATTTGACAAAAAAAGAATATTGGTATTCTTCTGGTACTAATCCAGAAATCATTTATTCTTATGATACTTTTGGTAATCTCATTAATGAAACAAATTCAAGAGGATATACAACAATATATGTTTATGGTGTAAGAGATGATACCTATACTTTTCCTGATAGAGTAATTAATGCTAAAGGTCATATAAAAGATGATTATTATGATTTAGGGACAGGTAATTTGTTATCAACAACAGATTCAAATGGAGTGGTTACTAACTATACTTATGATATTTATGGTAGATTAACAAAAGAAATATTTCCCTATGATTCTTTAACTTACCCGACAAAAGAGTATGTTTATACTTATGATGGAACTCCTCCTGAAAAATTAATGATAAAACAAAGAGAAATTAGTGGACAGTCTGGGGCTTTTGACAGTTACAATTTCTATGATGGACTTGGAAAACTAGTTCAATCCAAATCAGAAGCAGAAAATAATCAACAGATTATTGTGGATATTTTTTATGATGAAGAAGGCAATAATAAGAAACAATCAAATCCTTATTTTAGTACTTCTTCTAGCAGTTATTCTACTCCTAGTCAAACTGTAAACTACTCCTTAATTGTATATGATCCTTTACAAAGGCCAATTTCGTTTGTGAATCCTGATGGAACTAAGAGATCAATTATTTACAATGCTTGGAATCAGACTGGTATTGATGAAAATGGAAATGAGAAATCTGTGGTTTTTGATGCTTTTCAAAGAAAGAAAATAGTCTATGAGTATGTTGAGAATGATAAGTATAAGACTCTTTATTCATATGATATGATTGGTAATCTTGTTAATATCACAGATAATTTAAATAATATATTTAGATATGAATTTGATTCTCTTGGTAGAAAAATAAGTATGAATGATCCTGATTTAGGAGCTTGGAAATATGAATATGATAGTCAAGGTAATCTATTATCCCAGAATGATAGTAATGGAAACATGATCTATATGGGTTATGATGAACTTGACAGAGTTATAAATAAGAATTCATCAACAAAAATATTAACTTTCATTAATGACTTTTTAAAGAATGGAACATTATATAGTATTCAATCTGATTCTTATGAAAGGATATATAATTATGATAATAGGTTAAGAATCATTGATGAGAATTCCACAATAAATGGCATATCCTTTTTTGTTTTTTGGACATATGATGCAATGGACAGGATTATTACAAAGACAAACCCTGATGGTATGCAAACGTCTTATTCATATAACTCTCAAGGTTTGATTGATGGAATCTCTAGTGTTGTTTCAGACTTAAATTATAATCCTTCTGGATTGATTCTAAATAGAACATATAATAACCTGTTAAAAAGTGAGTTTGAGTATGAGTCTGATAGTATGAGGCTTGTTAGAATAAAGACTGGTGATAAACAGGATTTAAATTATGATTATGATAATACTAGTAATATCATCAAGATTAGTGATATTATAGTAAATAAAACAAAGAATATGGGATATGATTCTTTGAACAGGCTTATTAGTGCAAACAGGACTAGCTCTTATGTAATCAATTACTTTTTTAATAGTATTGGCAATATATTAAACTTTACTTCAGACTCAAAAAACATAACATTTGAATATGGTCAAACACCAACACATTCCCCTCAAAAAATAGTCATAGATATACCAATAAAATCAGATGGAGAATCTTGTACATCTGATTTAATTTGTCAGTCAAGTTATTGTGATAATGATGGTGTTGGTTTAAATGATGATGGTTGGTGTTTTACACCATATAATACTTACTTTGACGAGCAAGAGACGAGTTATTGTGAGTTTTCAACAGATTTTGGGACAGTAAATTGTGATGAAAGGCAGGTAGGTGATAATTATACGAGTTGTACAAGTGGTGGAGAAAATTATTTTGCTGATCAATGCTCTTCCACTTGCCAAGGAGAGGATAGAGGTGATAATATTTGCAGAAGCAATTCATTTGATGCTGGATGTACTGCAGATTCTGAATGTAATGGCATTGAAGCAGGTACAAACAATTGTAATTCTAATTGTACTTATGTTCTCCCTCCTGAATTAAATATTACTTTGATCGGCCCCTCAAATGAATCAACTTTATTCTCTTATGATTCTCCTTTTATATTCAATTTTACAGTTGATTCAAATAATGAGATTAGAAATTGTTCATTATGGGCCAACTTCACTGGAAGTTGGGGAATAGAGCAAACTATTGGGAATTATAAGAAGGCAAGTATTTATTCAGCTGAAGGGACTGTTTTTAGTCCTGAGAATGCTTCTGATAATGATTTTGGAGATACTTTAACAGAAAGTAAACTTTCACCTAATTCAAACTTTACTTTAAATTTTAATACGGAGGTTTTAAATAATGTTGATGCTTTTATTAGAATAAATACTCCTGGAGCTGATTTTTACTGTTATAATTGGTCGAGTTCTGATTTTGTATTTATTTCTAATAGTGGGGGTGTTTTAGGTTGTGGTTTCGGTGAGCCTCCTGGTTATGGTGATCGATTGTTATCTTTTTATGATGATTGTGTTGACGATGATGGTGATATCTCATTGGAGATCAGGATAGGAAGTGATAATTGCAATACTTATTTAAGTGATGTTTACATCAATTATTCATACATTATTAATGATAATATCATTAACTTTAACCCTTTAAATATAGAATCCTCTGGTGATTATATCTGGAATGTTGAATGTAATGATATTGAAGGAGATTCTTATTGGGCAGAAAATAATTTTTCATTATCTGCTGTGATTGATTCTAACAAATTCATCTTCCAAAATTCTTCAGGAGATAATGTTGCCTGGTTTGGTGATGAAGGTAATATTGTTTTGAAAGGAACTTGCTCACAGAGTGGTAGTTGTTCTGCTCCTACTGATTCATTTATCTTTAAGGATTCTTCCAGTAATGAGGTTGGTCATGTAGATCCAAGCGGTAATTTGTGTATTGAGTCTGGTGATTGTTCTGATCAGAGTGCAGATTGTGATTCGCCTATTGGTGATTCTTTTATTATCAAAGATAGTTTAGATGTTAATAAATTGTATGTTGATTCAACTGGTGATTTATGCTTGGTTGGTAGTTTAGTTGAAAGTGGAATTCCATAATTAGTAGGAGGTATTAATAAAATGAAAAAAAACAATTTAAATAAAAAAATAAGAAAAAATAAAAACTTCCTTAATAAATCATTGTTAAAAATCTCTTTTTTACTATTATTAACACTTAGCTTAGCGTTAGCTCTGTCATTAACAGTTTTCGCTGCTGATGTTGTTTCTAAAGCTGGGAATTTATATGTTAATGGAAGTGTTGGAATTGGCATAACTTCACCAATTGAATTACTTCATTTAAAAGGAGTTTCAGGAGGTAATACAGTATTACAATTTTCTAATAATGTTACAGGAGATACTGTAGCAGATGGTTTTGCGATGGGAATTGGAAGTGACGATAATTATTATGTTTTTGGAAGAGAAGAAGGTAAAAATTTGTATCTAGGAACAAAAAACACTATAAGAATGACAATTAATGGAAGTGGAAATGTAGGAATAGGCATAACAAGTCCAAAAAAACATTTACACATAGCTACTCCTTCAGCAGCAGAAGTAGGAATGAAACTATCACAATACAGTGATACAGTAGATTATAATATGTATTTGGCAGCAGGTAGTGGTCAATTATATTTTGATAGGTCTACACCAACAAGCACTTTTACTTTCAGAAATAATGTGAGTGGAACTGCACAAAATATCCTATATTTAGGAATGGATGGAAGGGTGGGGGTAGGAACTACAAGCCCTCAACAAAGATTACATATTAGCACTCCTGCAGGTGGAACTTCAGGATTAAGAATATCAAATTATGGTAATGGAGTGGATTTTAATATGTACATTCCGAGTAATGGACAATTATATTTTGATAGGGATATAGATAATGCTGGTTATAATACTTATTTTAGGATGAGAGCATCAGGAACACCAATAAACATTCTTACACTTTTAGGAACTGGGAAAGTGGGAATTGGCACTGCAACTCCTTCTGTCACATTAGATGTTATTGGAAGTGTAAGAGCTGATAATTACACAGAATACTCTCCAGTTTATATTGGTAATGCATTATCTAAAATTAATGATATCACTTATGAAACTGGAAGTGCTATTGGTAATTGGGCTGAGGTTGATCATTCAACACTGCCAGAAGGGATTCTAGTCATTATTAAAGAAAAATGGTACAGAAACAAGATCACAAGTGAAGAAATTAGTGAAAGCGAGCTTTACAACACTGTTCATGACCTGTTTGACACTTCCACAACAGAAGTTGACGGAGAGATAATAACAACCTACATTCACAAAGAAACCCATGTAGGCTATGATTCAATAGAATCATGGATACAAACCACTTACAACGAGTTTGAAAAACAAGTTGAAGGAAGAAACCTAGGAAGACAGGCTCAGTTCAATTTGAAAGCAATCAAAGAATTGTTAGAAAGAACTGAAGAAATATGTGCAAAAGACAGCAGTTATAGTTGGTGTGGTTAATCAGTCATTCAAGTCTTTTATAAAAGGTTTTCAGGTAACCTGTCAGGTTGAATTCTGCTAACACAGGCTGTAATTATAAATATTTGTTGGATTGTACTTGTTCCTGATATAAAACTCATAGATCATGGCCTCCTTTTTAGAGAGCTTCATATTCTTCCATCTCTTTGATGGATAATGCCAGCATTCAAGCTTGCCACCAGTCTTAAACCACTCACTATCCTCAACTTTCCCAATCTCCTTCTGAAGGAGATGCTTAAGCTTTCTCAGCTTGTCATAAACTGTGTCTTCCATTCTTCTCAACCTCTTTATTATCCAAGCCTGCCATGCTAAAAGGCATTAGCTCGGATTATGTATAGCAGGCGTATTACAACAAGAGAAAACGGCGAAAAGCTTCGTTTTGCGGGTGATAAGAAACCAGCTGCCAAGAGATCAAAAGGGATGAAGCCAGGTGGAGTGAAATCCAGTGCATCTTCAACAAAAGGAAAGATGCCAAACCACAAGATATTCCAGCTGCTCACTGCAATATTAGAAACAGTTCTTGCGATTCCAGTCTTAGGAGGTATAATTGTATTGTCAACTGTCTGGACATCATTAGGATTGATGCTTATGCTGCATATTGTTACATTAGTATTATGTAATAAAGCCAAGGCAAAAAAATCAGGAAGCATATTAGGAATTGTCACAAGCGCCTTGGGATGGATTCCATTTGTTGGATGGGGACTTCATGTAGCAACTGCAATCATGCTATGGCTAAGTTTTGCTAAGAAACAGTGAGATAAGTTTATTAATTTTTGTTTATTAATTTTTTTATTCTATTTTTTATGTAATTTTCTTATTCTATTTTGTTTTAATCTTTTAGGAATTCGAGATTAATATGTCAGAAATATACCACTGGTCTACATGACCAGTGGACAATAGTCCGCAATCCATTTTTGGAAGGCGGTATATTTCTGAGCATGCTCAAAGTCGGCAGGGTGAGCGAAGCGAACATGCCGCCAGTCTATTGACTG
>JBDROB010000033.1:0-5906 GCA_043810355.1 Candidatus Woesearchaeota archaeon | reverse complement strand
TATAGAAGTGGCACTTCTGCCACCTCTAAATTGGTTAATAATCCATTTCCTTTTCTTCTTGGTTAATTCATCCATTAATATCACCAAAAAGAGTAAAATTAAGAGAATATTAAAAGTGTGAACTGATTATCAAATTAAACACAATATGTTGATTACAATAAAAGATATAAATTACTGATTTCTACACATATTATTGTAAATGGGATCGTCAGAGATTAAGATAACATATGAGACATTGTATGAGCTTTTGAGAAGAGAAAAGAGTAGGGACACCCTTCAGGAGCTTAGCAGTTCTTTCTCAATTGATGTCATAAGCTATCTTAAGGAAAAGATCAAGATTCTTAATGATAAGGGAAAACAGAAAGACCTATTCTCAATGAGTGAGAAAGAAAATACAGAGAAACAGATCAATAATATGAAGAATATCTTGTCAAAATTGTATGATATAAGAGAGAAGAAAATAATCAATATGGCTGTAAACAAGTCAATGACTGAATCAAACCTTATTGATACTTCAAATCTTCTTGAGACAGAAGAGATGATGTATAATGACCTGATTATGGTTTTGAGCAAATATAGAAAATCAATTCTTCATAATGTCTTAGTTGCCAATTCAGAAATTAATATAACTTCTGAAGCTATTAAGGCAGAGAAAAAAATCATCGACGATAAAAACCATCAAGACCATAAGGGGCAGTTTGTTTCTGCAAGTGATTACTCAAGTTCAAAAAGTAAAGAATATGGAATCAGTAACACTCATAATATTGAGAATAATAATGTTGATAATGGCTTGGATAGAGATTCAATTTCTGCTCAAGAAAAGAGACCTATTGAAACAATTATTAAAGGACAATATGATCAATCAGATACAGAGCAAAAAATTAGATTGATCAGATTCTTGTCTTTTATCCCAAAATTCTATGGCAAAGATGGAGAGATTTATGGTCCATTCGAAGAAGAGGACATCGCAAATCTGCCTGCAGAGATTGCTGACATCCTGATAATCAAGTCTAGGGCAGAAGCTATTGATGATAAAGAAGGTCAGAGTAATCAAAACATTTAAAAATAAACTATTAATTCTTATATACTATGAAGATTCCAAAGCTAATGAACAGGTATTGTCCTTTCTGTAGAAAGCATACTAGTCATAAGGTTTCACAGAGCAAGAAGAGAGGTCCAAGAAGTTTGAGCAGGGGATCAAAGTACAGGGCTAGAAAAAGAGGATTAGCAAAAGGCATGGGCAATCTTGGCCGTTATTCAAAGCCAGCAATCAATAAGTTCAAGAGGGCTGGAAAAAAGACTTCTAAAAAGACTGACTTGAGGTATGAGTGCAAGGAATGCAAAAAGTCACATACCCAGAAAAAGGGCAAGAGAGCAAAAAAGGTTGAGTTTAAGTAAATTTTCTTAGTGAATTCTATTATAATTCTATTATTATTGGCTATCCCAAAAGTTTATAAATACCTTGATACAACCACTTATTTAGGTTTAAATATGGAGGTTTAAAAATGATAAGAAATGATCCTACAAGCAAGTTCATAAAGCTCAGGTGTCCAAAATGCAAGAATGAGCAGATCACTTTTGGCAAGGGAAGCTCTGAGGTGAAATGCTTGGTCTGCGGAAAGGTCCTGTCAGATCCGACTGGCGGTAAGTCAAAGGTAAAAGCAAGGATATTGGAGGTTTTAGAATAAATGTTTTTATTAAAACAAGGTTTTCCTGAGGAAAGTGAGCTCGTTCTTTGTACTGTCACAAAGATTTTTCATCATTCTGTTTTTGTAGATCTTGATGAGTACAAAAAATCTGGCCTGATCCATATTTCTGAAGTCAGCCCTGGAAGGATCAGGAATATAAGAGATTTTGTGAAAGAAGGGAAAAAAGTAGTATGTGTTGTTCTTAAGGTGAATGAAGATAAAGGGCATATTGACCTTAGTCTTAGAAGGGTTAATGAAAGGCAAAAAAAAGGAAAGATCGAGGAGATTAAGCAAGAGCAGTTGGCTGAAAAGATTGTTGAATTAGTCGCTGAGTCAAACAAAAAAGATTCAAAAGAGATTTACCTTGAGATATATAATAAGATTTCAAAAGAATATGGTTCATTAAGCGAATTCTTCCAGGAAGTGTCTAGTGATTATGCAAATATTGATGATATTGGGATTGACAAGGTTCTTTCAAAAGAATTGACTGAATTGATCAAGCAGAGGATGACTCCTCCAGAAGTGACAATAAAAGGCAGATTTAGCATTAAATTTTATCAGCCTGGCGGAATTGATTTAATCAAGAAAGCTCTGATAAAAGGGGAAAAGATTGATGAAAAGATAAAGATGAAATATAGCGGATCTGGAAAATATCATTTTATCATAACAGACTCAAATTATAAGGATGCAGAGAAGATTCTTGATAAATTGGTGAAATCAGTCACAAAAGATGTTGAAAAGAATGAAGGTGAGATAATCTTTGAAAGGGAGCAGTCAAAATAGTCTTGATTAAAATGAAACACATTCTAAAATGCTCGAAATGCGGCAAATACACTATGAAAGATGATTGTGATTGCAGTGGCAAGGCAGTCTCTCCTGCTCCGCCTAAATATTCTCCTGAAGACAAATATGGAGAATATAGGAGAAAAGTCAAGAGAGATGGCATTGAAGATAAAGGATTGATTTAGTTCTAGTATATTTTATTATATATTCTAACAACAAACTTTATAAACTTCTTTAATATATTATTTTGATATGGATAACTGGCAGATAACTGAATTTTCAGAATTTCCAAAACTAAATGATCCTGTTTTCATTGAGGGTCTTCCTGGAATAGGTAATATTGGAAAGATTTCTGTGGATTTTATAATTCAAGAACTAAAGGCAAAAAAGATGATTTCATTTTTCTCTTATTCTCTTCCAAACACTGTTTTTGTTAATGAGAAAAATTTAGTGGATCTTCCTGATATTAGCTTATATCATCTAAAGGTAAAGAAAGTTGATCTGTTGATTTTGGCAGGTGACATACAGCCTTTAGATGAGGTAAGCAGTTACAAATTTTGTGAAATCATTTTAGACATATGCAAAAGTCATAATGTCAAGGAGATAATCACAATCGGTGGAGTTGGACTGCAAGAGATACCTAAATCACCAAAAGTTTATTGCACTGCCAATTCTAAGAATATCATTGATAGGTACAAGGATGGAAACAAGCTTGAAACTAGACTATTTGGCAAAATAGGTCCGATAATGGGTGTTTCAGGCCTTCTCCTTGGTATGGCTAAAAAAAGAGATATTGAAGGCATAGGCTTTCTTGCTGAGACTTATGGACATCCTTTTTACTCTGGAGTAAATGGTGCCAAGAAAGTCTTGGTAATACTTAACAAGCGTTTTGGATTGAATATTGATTTGAACAAGTTATCAGCAGAAGAGAGCGATATTGAACATATTCTTATGAAAAAAGCAGAGCAGATGATCAAGGCATCAAGGTCTGATAAATTAAATAAAGACAATCCTAATGCTGATTATATCGGGTAATTCTCGTAAAAACAAAAAACCTTTTAAAGTAGAATATACTTCTTTGTATTATATCAAAGGGTGATTTAATGATAAACAGGATGGAAAAGGATTTGTTGATTAGTTTGTTGCAAAATGAATTAAAAGAGTTTGAAAAGGACAAGAATATTGTCCAACACGATATTGTCATGTTAAAGGGTGAAGAAGAGTATGATGATTTTTTAAAGGCATTGATTGGGAAATTAAAATGAAGGAAGAAGAAAAAAAGGAAAAGTATATCCAATTGTCAATTATTGACCAGCAGATAAAAGAGACTCAAAAGCAGTTTGAGTCAATTGATAATCATAATGACAATATAATCTCTGTTGTTGAAGCCCTTGATGAGCTTAAGGGAAAAAAAGAAGGCACAGAGATTTTAGTGCCAATTACTTCTGGCATATTTCTGAAGGCTAAATTAGCTGATTCCAATAATGTTATTCTTAATGTAGGATCAAGTGTTATGGTGGAGAAGACTAATGAGAAAACAAAAGAAATACTTGATTATCAGGTTAAAGAGATGGAAGATCTCAAGAAATCATTGGGAGAAAGGATAAATGAATTGATTGAAAAAGCTATAAATCTTCAATCAGAGCTTCAAGAGGAATCTGAGGAATAAAATGTTTAAATTTCTTAAAGAAAAATTAAAAAGCACAATAGCAAATATTTCTGATAAAATAAGAAAAGAAGCAGAGGATGTAGAACCTTCTGGTCAAGATCAGGAAGAGGCTAAGGAAGAGACTACAGAAGAATTCAAGGATGAGAGTGAAGATCTGGGAATAGATATTATTGAAGAGCCAGAGCTTCCAAACGTTAATATTAATGAAGAAGATTTTGATCTTGGGATTGAACAGTTAGATGAGCCACTTGCAAGACCAGGTTTCAAGAAAGAAATCAAGAAAGAAGCCAAGGAAGATTCAAAAGTTACTGAAAAACCTGATTATTCTAAAAAACATCCTGAAGAAAAGAAGATATTCCATGAAGAAGTCGAGGTATTTGAGGATAATAGGGATGTAGAAGATAAAAAAAGTTTTATTGGCTCAATAAAAGACAGATTCTTCAAGAAAAAGGAGAAGGTCAAGGATGATGTTGATGATTATGTTGAAATCAAGGTCAAGGATGACAAGACTAAAGGGAAACAATCTGAAGAAAAAAGAGTTGAGGAAGAAGGACTTGAGGAAGAAGGACTTGAGGAAGAAAAAGAGCAAGTAGAGGAGATCGATATCCTGCAAAAAGAATCAGATGCTGATGAACCTTATCCAGAACCAAAGGAGCAAGAAGAAGAGCAATCAGCAGCTGCAGAGCCTAGCACTGAAAAAGGGCAAGTAGAGGAGAAGAAAGGATTGTTTAAGAAGATTGCAGAATCAGTTGTTATGAAAAAGATTTCTGAAAAGCAGTTTGACACAATATTTGAAGATTTAGAGATATCCTTGCTTGAAAATAATGTTGCACTTGAAGTGATTGATAAGATCAAACTAGACTTAAAAGAGAATATTGTTGACAAGCCAATCAGAAGAGGGGATATTGAGAATAAGATTATTGGCAGCTTAAAGCAGTCTGTTGAGGATCTTTTTATAGATAATAATATCAATATTTTTGATATGATTGAAGAGAAGAAAAAAAAGAAAAAGCCTTTTGTCATCTGCTTTTTAGGCATAAACGGAAGCGGCAAGACCACAACAATTGCTAAGATCGCAAATATGATGCTAAAAAAAGGATATAGTGTGGTCTTGGCTGCTGCAGACACTTTCAGGGCTGCTGCAATAGACCAGCTTCAGGAGCATGCAGACAACCTTAAGATAAAGATGATCAAGCATGATTATGGGAGTGATCCTGCTGCAGTTGCATTTGATGCTATCAAGCATGCTGAAGCAAAGAATATAGAGGTTGTCCTTATTGATACAGCTGGAAGGATGCATTCAAACCAAAATCTTACTGAAGAGATGAAAAAGATTGTGAGAGTTGCCAAACCTGACCTAAAAATATTTGTTGGAGAGAGCATCACAGGCAATGATTGTGTTGAGCAGGCTAAGGTTTTTGATGAGGCAATATCCATAGATGGGATCATATTGTCAAAAGCTGATATTGATGAGAAAGGAGGGGCAGCTATCTCTGTAAGTTTTATCACAAAAAAACCAATCCTTTTTATTGGGACAGGCCAGGAATATGGTGATATTAAGGCATTTGACTCAAATGAAATAGTGGGTAGTATTTTCATTGCATGATTGATTCTTCTTTAAAATTTTGTAGTATCACGTTTTTAGTTCCGCTATAATTAACCACTTTGGGTGGTTAATTATGTATAGGCTTAATTTTAAGAAACGTGTATGGATTGTCAGACAGCGTCTGAAAGGTATTTCTCCTTGTTGTGTGGCTCTCACACAA
>JBDROB010000032.1:0-34526 GCA_043810355.1 Candidatus Woesearchaeota archaeon | reverse complement strand
GCATTTGAACAAGTCACAATATAACCCTGAGTCACAGTCCTCATTTGTCGTGCAGCTGCTTCCTTCTGCTCCAGGTTTTTGGCAGGTAAGAGCCAAGCATTTCAATCCTGATTTGCAGACCCAGTCTGCAGAACAGCTTCCTCCTGCATCCTTTTTATTTTTGCATGTGAATAAATCGCAATAGAGTCCTGAATTGCAGTCAGAATTTGTTCCGCAGCTAGTCCCCGAAGAGCCTTTTGATTTGCATTTGCCGCTAACGCATTGCAACCCTGATTTGCAATATGCAACAGGTGAACCTCCGCAGCGTTCTCCAGAACCAGACATGCATGCACCAAGACAAGCGCCTAAAACACAACCAGCACCGCCATTGCATTCTATACCGCTTCCGCAACCGCATTCTGCAGTTGCCACGCTGGATAATATTATAATAAAGAATAATGCAATAAATATATTACAAATAAATAAGGTTTTATTCATCATAATAATATATAATTAAACTAATATATAAATTTACTGCAAAAGATAAATAGCTCCAGGGCTATTCCATCAGAGAATATATTGCAATCTCATAACAAGAGAAGAATACTTCCTGATTTATATTACTTATTAGCTTATATGATATAAATTGTACCCTTGATCCCTCGAAGAAATGTACCGCATTCGCTCTGTGAAAGAACGCCTCTCAAAATTACTTTGCCTCACAATCCCTCCCATTTCACAGCCAGGATGATTTAACAGCAATCGCAATATTTTCTTCATTTCAAACTTGGAATCATATATTTTAAATAGTTAAACTTATTAATATTTTGATATGGTAAAAAAGGTCGGCAAATTTGTGTATTGGACGCCAAGAATATTATCAATAGTATTTATTTTATTCTTAGCATTGTTTTCTTTGGATATTTTTGAAGGAAATTATGGATTCTGGGGGACGATTTTAGGATTATTCATGCATAATATTCCATCAATTATCTTGTTGGTTGTTTTAATAATCTCTTGGAAATATGAGATAGTTGGAGGGATTGGTTTTGTCCTCGCAGGAATTTTGTACATTGCAGTGATTTTGATGAATATTATTACATCAGGTTTTGGGTGGTATTATTTATTATGGGCTCTGCAGATTTCTGGAATAGCTTTCTTTATTGGAATCTTATTTTTGATTGGTTGGTTCAAAAAGAGAAAATAATTCACTGAATTCTTATCCATCTTTTGATTCGCACTTGAGAATCATAAAAACTTCCTCCACCAATAATATGGATCAATCAGATGAACAAGCGTTTATCAGTAATAGTCATCCTATCATAAATTTTTTCCCAGAACTCTTTATTATCTTCAGTTTCCAAAGCCAATTTTTCCATCGGACAGATATCAGAGTTATCCATCCTTAAGATATTCATAACAATCTCTCCTGCTTCAAGTTCTATCCCATCCTTCTCAAGCAATTTTACTGCAGGTTTTGAACAGACAGGTGTAACAATTTTTGATATCATCCCAGAATAGACAATCAATCTGGCAGCAGCCAATCCAACAACCCTGTCATAAAGTACACACTCAGATACTTTTCCTTTCATCTCTTTTACACATTCAAACAATGGCCTTAGACCTGATTTTTCAGAGTTGAAGATAACATTATCATCCTTAATTAATACAAGAGAATTCTTTCCAAAATTAGGATTTATCATGATGATTAATTATAAAGGATTTATATGATAATAAATGATTAAAATAATAAATGATCATAAAAGAGGTTTAATCTGCTTCGCAATATAATCAACAGCAACAGCCCATATCAGGTTTGATACAAGCAAGGCAATTGCAAGTGATTGTATAAACACAGCTGATAATCCGACTAAATAATAGTCAGTTAAGACTAGCCAAGGCAATTGGATTGCATAAGCAAGCAAAACAGCTAGAACTGTTTTGATTCCATACCTTAAAAACAGTCCTGCAAAAAATCCAAGAATTGCATTTCCTATTGCAATATAAGGATTTCCCATAATAAATGCTGAATATGATGATCCAATCAGCCCTGATAAAAATCCTCCTGTAGGACCATATATCATTGCAGCCAAAAAGATTGCTATCTGAAATAAATGTATCTTAAATCCAAAAACAGTCCCTATATTGACTATTCCAAGAAGATTTGGCAATGCTAGCAAAAAGATGAACAAGCTTAATTTCTTATAGTTCCATTCTATATCAAATGAGAATAAGTTTTTGTATTCCATTGTAATAATCCAGCAAATAGTTATCAAATAAAAAGGTTTCTATAAAACATCCTTAACTTGCATCCAATGCTGCCTTTAATGCATTCTGGTCAAATCCGACTATGACAACATCATCTACAATAATCACAGGAACACCCATCTGCCCCGACTTCTCAATCATCTCATTCCTTGCAGCTTCATCACTTGCCACATCATGATTCTCAAACTCGACCTTATTCTCTTTCAGGAATTCTTTTGCCCTGACACACCAAGGGCATGTCGGTGTTGAATAGATTTTTACTTTCTTCATTTTCTCCTCCTAAATTGTTTTTTCAAACTCTTATCACAATAATTCCTGTTTATAATCTTATTATAACAATCAACTTGGAATTTGATGCGAAATTTCATTAATTCAAATTCAAAAAAAAATCTTAACTACTAATAAAAAAACCAAAAAAATACTTTAAAAAAATTAAATTTTTCCTAACATCCGCATCTGTCGCCATCCATTTTCTCCACCTCACTAATTTTCTATTATTATTGAATAATCTTAATATATAGCAGCTCGAGCCTTATAATTACATTAGCTTTATGTATTAAACATCATGTTTAACCCTTAAAGAAAAGTATTTAAAGTATCAAAGATTATCTTTAATAATTAAAACATATTTTAAAGGATAAACAGATGCTAGAAATCACTTTGAGATTCTTCGAATTTCTAAGGGATACAGAAAATCTTTGATTTTTATGTATCTTAGATTTCTAAGCATCTTCAAAAATTAAAAATTTTTGTAAGGTGATCGAAATGAAAAAAACAATAATTGCTCCAGTCGGAGATTATATGCAGGATATTTATGTAGCTATCAGGGAGTTTCCTACTGAGAAGGTTATTCTTATTGCACCTGAAAACAGGAGCAATGAAGCCCATGAAGCCAAGGAAGGTCTTGAGAAATTCAAGATACCTACAAAAGTTATCAATGTCAAAGGACATATATGGGAAGAGATTTTTAGAGAAGTTGCATTGATAAGAAAGGTTGAACAGGGAGAACTTATTGTTCTAGTCTCATCAGGAGACAGGGAATCAAGATGTGCTGCGACTTCAGCTGCATTTGTAAATGGGTTGAAGGCAGTGGGTATTGATGGAGATCACGTAATGATGCTGCCTGTATTGAAATTCTCTTATTATAAGATGCTTAGTGACAAGAAGATGGGGCTCTTGAAGACAATATACAATTGCAAGGAATTATGCTCAAGCCTAGAGGATCTTAGCAAAAAGACAAAGATGTCCCTTCCCTTGATCTCATACCATATAAATGGGACATTAAAATCAGAAGGGCTTAAGACAATGGATCTTGTCGAGACAGTCGAAAGCAAAGGCAGGACAAAAGTCTCATTGACTTTTCTAGGAAGAATGCTCTTGAAGGGCTATGTGGAATGATTTTTTTTTCTTTACTTATTCTTTACTTATTATTCTAACTATAATCTATTCAACCACAACTTTTGCCTTATATATTTTTCCAAGATCATTTTGTATATGAGCCTGCCTAACAATTGTCCCAACCCTAAAACCTGCTCCTCTCAGAACTACTTGCTTATAGAAAAAACTCTTTCCATCTCCTGCAGGTCTAGGGACATACGCGACAGCACCTCTGTCTGATTTCTTTGAAGGGAATAATATAAGATCATATATTTCCCTGCCTTTTACTCTTGTCCTAAATTCATGGCCATCAACAGGAGAAACAGCATGATCACTATCAAGAAAGTTTACAACAGGCTCAAAGAATAATGTTTTCCCAGTATCATGTAACTTCCTCACCAAGACCTTGTCACCAGGTGATAATAAAGGATCACCACCATCATATCCTGATAATTCCTTTGATATTATCCATTCAGCAAATCTTTGATTAGTGCGTTGATCATTTGTCAGGTTCAGATATCCGTTTCTACTCCCGTTCTTACCAGGAGGGTATACTCTAACTAAAAGATTGCCCCTATCAGTCTTATACTTTACTTGTGCGCAATAAATATTATAATCTTCAACAATAGAATGAGCTGTTTCAGCAGTCATATCATAAGGTCTTTCACCTGGAAGACCAACTTTTTCATCAGTTGCAACCAAATGATAAGGGCCTTCAGGACAATCATCACATGACAATCTTACCACTTTAACATTGAGCCTTTCTCCTTCAAGGAAATCACCATGTATCAATCTTGATCTTAACAAGTCTTCTCTTGCTCTTTTTATATTGTCTCCTGACCTGCTCTCTGTAACATATCCAAAATAAGGTGAGAATTCATCATTATACCCATTTGCAAGAATGGTTACACTTGGATTTTCCCCTGGAAATCTCCTCGGAATTGCCTCATACACTGCATATCTGACTAGTGAAGCTAGATTATCAATATCATCAAATCTGTCATATCTTCTAGGCCTAAAATCACAATCTACTCCTGGATCTTCTAAAACCCTGTCTCTAATATCTCTTTCCCCAGAAAAACCCCATCTATCTCCAGATGGTCCACTCTCAAAAAAAGGTCGTTGCCCCATTATTGACGAAAATCAATTAGCATTTATAAATATTAGGGTTCATTTAAATATCAAAATACGGTTTTGTAAAGATATAATACTTAATTTTTATAATGAAATATCATCTTAAAAAAAATCATTTCAACTCAGAAATCTCAACCTTTTTCTCTTTTCCAGAATCCATATCTTTTACCTTGACTTTTCCTTCTTTGATTTCATCTGGACCAACTACAACTACTTTCTTAGCTCCAATCGAGTCAGCATAAGAGAATTGTTTTCCTAATTTTCTTCTCATCAGGTCAATCTCAACAGAATTATTCTCTCTTAATTTATTAGCAATATTTACTGCATCCTTTACACAATCCTCATTTACAATTGCTATATAATAATCTGGACCTATATCAATTTCAGGAACTAGCTTGTACATCTCTAACAGCTGCAACAAAGTTGAGTATCCCATCCCAAATCCAGTAGCAGGACTACTCTCACCGCCAAACTGTTCAATCATATTGTCATATCTTCCGCCACCTGCAATTGATCTTAATTTTCCGCCTTTGTCAAACACTTCAAAGACTGTTCCTGTGTAATATGCCAATCCTCTTGCAGTTGACAGGCTCAGTTCTACACATTTATAATCAAGAAGACCTAGAACATTTGATAATTCTTCAGCTCCTTTATTCATCTTATCATTCAGATTAAGTTTCTTGAGTTTTTTTATGTCTTTAAGATCAAGGATCTTTACCAATTCCTTTGGATTCTTCACACCCTCTTCCTTGAGCATCTCTAAGAAATCTTTTTCATCCACTTTAGCCCTTTTATCAATCACTCTGATGACATCATCAACTTTTTTAGAGAAATTCTCAACTATTCCCTGTAATAGTTTTCTGTTATTGATTTTCAGAACAAACTGGTTCTCATTCAATCCTAATGATCTTAGTGATTCAATCACGACAGAGATGATTTCAGCATCTGCTTCAGGCTTGTCTGATCCCAATAATTCACAATTGAACTGGAAAAACTCCCTGTCTCTTCCTGACTGCGGCCTCTCATATCTCCAGACCCTGTTTATTGTGAACCATTTCACTGGTTTTGGTATCTTTTTCTGCTCATCAATAAACATTCTTGCTAGTGATGGTGTGAATTCAGCTCTTAATGAAAGTCTTTCATCCCCTTTTTTTTTCTAAAGTGAATATTTGACTTTTGATCTCCTCACCCTGCTTTGCAGCCAATAGTTCAAATGACTCAACAACAGGAGGCTCCACTTCTTTGAATCCAAATTTAAGAGCAGTGTCCCTAAGTGACTCAAAGACTTTTCTTTGAATTGCCATATCTTTTTCAAAATAATCCTTTGTGCCTTTCGGATTCTTGAATTTCATGATAGAGATAGCTACACTTAATGATTATATAAACTTTTTTAAAAAACAAGAAGATTTAATCCATTAAACTTTCATATACTTCAACATATTCTCTCGCAACCCTGTCTAAATTAAATTTCTCAACAACATGCTGTCTGGCTGCTTTGCCTAAATCTTCTCTCATTCTAGAACTATTAATCAAAGCTAAGGCAGATAATCCCATTTCTTCAAAATTATTATATAATAAGCCAGTTGGATTATTGTTATTTCCCCAATCTCTAATTATTTCTTTATGTCCTGTGTGATTTGGAGCAATTACCGGCTTTCCACATGCTCCAGCCTCAATCAGAGGCAGACCAAACCCTTCCCATTTTGAAGCAGTCACATAAAAAGAGCATTTTTGATAATAAATTATTAGTTTAGCAAGAGGAATCTTTCCAGTAAATATTGCCGGGACTTCCATTTTCCTTGCATAATCTTCAAATTCCTCTTTTTCATCACCATCTCCTATGCAGACAAGTGGATAATTATCCATGGCTTTTGACAAATCAATAAGCATTTTTATATTCTTATAACCTACATGCCTTCCAACAAAGAGCATATATCCATCATCTTGGTCTGATGCCTGAAATTGGGAAACATCAACTCCTAAGTGGATTCTTGTTACCATTTCTCCTGGAATATGATATTTTTTTACAAGCTTATTGCATAAATAATCTGAAATAGTTACAATATGGTCTAAAAATCTTTGTGAATGTGTGCTTGATCCCATTAATGCAACTCTTCTTACTCTATTTCTCCAAGGTCCAAAACAAGGATCATCCCAGCATTTGAAATTATTGCCATACCATGTTGAAATACGTTTTCCTTTTTTTGGTATAAGTCCAAAAGAATAAGGCTGATAATGAGTATGCATGATCTCACCTTCAGAAGGGGTATATTCTAACATATCCTTAAGAAATCCAAGAAAATGTTTTCCTGCTATCTTTTTTTGTCCAAGCAGATGAATTGGGATATCATTTGGAAACCCATCTTCAACTAATCCGTTTTGTTGCTGGCATAACACCTCAAGAGAAATATCAGGCCTTTGCTCATGAACTTTTCTTAAAATGTTTGCAATTGTGGTTGCAATCCCATGTCCTCTGGAAAAATCAAGATTAAATGTGCTTACTTTCATTATTATCAGAGTTTAATTTGATATTAAAAACTTTATTATCAAAATTATCTGTTTTCGTCCTCTCTCTAGGACAATTTTATATCAGAACATTCATAAAATTTATAAATCATAAAGAAATATGGTAATATTAAGTCCTTGGGGGGATTTATTTTTTTTATAACAATTCTTTATTTCTATTGTCAAATCATCCTTTCCCTTTATTCCTTCCTCTCAATTCAACCTGCTCCAGCCTTGCAGCAACTTCTGGATCATTATACCCTTTAAGAACTTGTTTCATTGCATCTTCACAAAATTGATAATGTTTTGAATCAAGTGCCTGACGCAATAGATGAAGATCAACTGCCTTATCTTCAACCTTATGGGAATAAAAACTCAATCCAAAATCAATAAAGTAGATTTTCTTGTCTTTCTTGTTAAAGATAAAATTCGATGTTGTCAGATCTCCATGGATGATATGGATATCATGCAATTTCCTGATCTTCATTCCTAACTCTAAACATAATTCCTTGTAATTCTGGGAATTGAGCAAATCTCTAAGCTTTTTCCCATCAATAAAATCCATAGAAATAATTTCTTCACCATCTGTATAAACATCTGAAGGAACACAAAAATCAAGTTTGCTCAGTTTCTGCATTATCTTAGCTTCCCTACGAGTCCTAAAGCTTCTAAGCTTTCTGTCAATCTCATCTATCCTATAGCCTTTCTTTATCCTTTTTTTCACAACTTTACCTTTATCTAGAAAGATCACTGCCTCAGCTCCTCTGGCTATCTCTTTCATATTATTAACAACCATAATAGAAAAAATATTTTGTATTTAATAAATGTGTCGGATAAATAGAAATAATTACTCAGTTATTTCTTGAGCTTCCTTTTTCTCTTCCTTGATTTCTTTATGTTCTTTCACTTTTTCCTTAGATTCCTTTTTCTCTTTATTTATTTCTTTCTTAATCTCTTTATTATCAGCTTTCTGTTCATTCATTTCAATTGATTCATTCTCTTCCTCAGGTTTTACATCCAATTTCACTTCTTTCTTTTTCTCAAGAGCTTCATGCCTATCTCTTACAATTGAGATTGACCTTATCTCACATAATTTCATAGGATAAACAGTTTTTAGGCTTCTTACAAGGTTTTCCTGCACTTTATGATCTATGACATCTTTTACAAAATCATCTAGATTTGATGCTGTCACTCTCCTTCCTAAAAGAAGGTTTATTTTTTGTCTTGCTGTTGTCCTTACAGATTTGTAAGTATTTGCTCTTGTTATTATAATTATATTGATCTTTAGATTCTTATTGTCTTTTGTCTTGAAGAATAATGTATAGTCAACCCGATCTTTTCCTCTTCTTATCAATCTTCTTATAGCAGAGGGTACAATCTCATATCCTAAGAACTCTGTGCTTGCCTTCTCTCCACTGACATTATCAATACGAAATTTGATAGTTGTGTTCTGTTTTTTCATGTCATTTGTTATGGTCATTAGATTGATTTTCAGTGACCTATTTAATAGATTTTGAGGATCATCTGTAAAAGATTCCCCTAAGAATGTATTATTCATGGATTTTGGGGCAAATAACTGTACCCATCTCTTCTTCTTTATCTTTGTGACTATTTTAGCTGATCTTGCCATTATGATATTGGAGATAGTAGGGGATTTATAAAACTAACGGTTTGATTATTAATAAAGTTTTAATATTATACAAAATTTATATTATGTACTCAAACATCCAAATTCTTGACCAACTTTGCATTCTCCATGATAAAATCTCTTCTTGGAGCAACCTCATCACCCATCAGCAGAGTAAATACTTCATCTGCAGCAACTGCATCTTCAACAGTAACTAATTTAAGTATCCTTTTACCCGGATCCATTGTAGTTTCCCAGAGCTGGCTTGGATTCATCTCTCCCAAACCTTTGTACCTTTGAATATTTATATTAGAATCATTTCCTATTTTAGCCATAATCGCATCTTTCTCTTTCTCATTATATGCATACTCAATGCTCTTTCCTTTTTTGATCTTATAGAGAGGAGCCTGTGCAATATATACATGACCCTTGTCAACTAATGGTTGTAAATACCTATAGAAAAATGTCAATATCAGTGTTGTGATATGGCTTCCATCAACATCTGAATCTGTCATGATTATTATCTTATGATACCTTAATTTAGAAATGTCAAAATCCTCTCCAATGCTTGTGCCTAGTGCTGTCACGATTGTAACAATCTCATTTGAGCTCAATATTTTATTCAATCTAGACTTCTCGACATTCAATATCTTTCCTTTTAATGGCAAGATTGCCTGAAACTCCCTGTTTCTTCCTTGTTTTGCCGACCCGCCTGCAGAATCTCCTTCAACTAAGAACACTTCTGATTTCATAGGGTCTTTTTCAGAGCAGTCTGCTAGTTTTCCTGGCAAAGAGCTTCCTTCAAGAGCTGATTTCCTTCTTGTCAAGTCCCTTGCCTTTCTTGCTGCCTCCCTTGCCATTGCAGCATTTATTGATTTCTCAACAATTGTCTTTGCGACATTCGGATTTTCAGCCAAAAAAGATGATAATCTTTCAGTTACAATTGAGTCTACAATTCCTTTTATCTCAGAATTTCCTAATTTTGTCTTTGTCTGCCCTTCAAACTGAGGGTTAGCTATCTTGAGGGATATCACTGCTGTCAATCCTTCTCTTACATCCTCGCTTGTTAGCTTGATTGAGTTTCCATTCTGTTTGATCTTCTCACAATAATTATTCAATGTCCTTGTCAATGCGGTCTTGAATCCAGAAAGATGCGTTCCACCCTCAATTGTGTTGATTGAATTTGCAAATGAAAAGACATTCTCATTATAGCCGTCATTGTACTGGATTGCAATCTCTACACTTGTTCCATTTTTCTCTTTTTCAAAATGTATTGCTTGATGCAATTTATTCTTGTTCTTGTTTAGATATTCAACAAAAGAGATTATCCCTCCTTCATAAAAGAATTCATGCCCTTTGTTTTCTCTTTCATCATTTATTTTGATCCTAACACCTTTATTCAAGAACGCAAGTTCCCTCAGCCTGCTTGAGAGTGTTTCAAAAGAAAATACTGTTTCAGGGAAAATCTCAGGGTCAGGTAGAAAAGTGACAGTTGTCCCAGTTTTATCAGAAACATCATCAACCTTTAATTCACTCACAGGTTTTCCTCTTTCATATTCTTGGGAAAATTTTTCCCCATCTCGATGAACTGTTACTGTTAATTTGCTTGACAAAGCATTGACAACAGATATGCCAACTCCATGCAATCCGCCACTTACTTTATATGAGTTTTTATCAAATTTTCCTCCTGCATGAAGTTTAGTCATAATAACTTGCAAAGCAGAAACATTGAATTTGGGATGCAAATCAGTTGGAATTCCTCTACCATCATCAATGACAGTCACTGAACCATCAACATTGATCAACACTTGGATAGATTTGCAATACCCAGCCAATGCTTCATCAATGCTATTGTCAACAACCTCATATACAAGATGATGTAGTCCCATCAAGCCAGTGCTTCCAATATACATTGCAGGCCTTTTTCTGACAGCTTCTAATCCGCCTAAAACCTTAATGTCTTTTGCACTATAAGAATCTGTTCTTTTGTCCTGATCTTGGCTCTTTTGAATAGTATTTACACTATTAATCTCAGATATCTCACCTGAAATCTCTTTGCTTTCCCCACTAATTTCCTGCTTTTCTTCATCCATTTTTTTTAGAAAATTACCTTTTGTTTACTAAAAAAGAAGGTCATATCATTTATATAACTTTCGGTTATAAAATGGTAGTACAGGGGCTGTATTAGCTGAATTCAGCTATCCTGAGAAAAACCTTTGCTTTTTCCGGAATCCTAAAAATTTGATATGTCAGAAATATACCACTGGTCTACATGACTAGTGGACAATAGTCCGCAATTCATTTTTGGAAGGCGGTATATTTCTGAACATGCTCAAAGTCGGCAGAGCGAACATGCCACCAGTCTATTGACTTTGTCCCTGCCGACTTTGACATAAAATCAAATTATTTTGATTTCAGAGTTTTTATAAATCATATTTCAAAGAGAATTTACAGCTTTTTTATCTCAATCTCGCGACGCTTTACAGATATAGAGATCTCATCGCCATCTCCAATATCAGATATCTTTGAGACTAGCTTTGGCAATAAAATCCGTTCCCCTCTCATCTCATTATTAACAATCATATCTTTTACTGAATCAGTGTTTTCAATTCCAACTTCTTCAAGGATTTTTCCAGAATCAACAACACCATTTCTATTCTTGAAATCTTTTGTCCTTTCAAAGAGATATTTTGCTATCTTGTCTGCCACATCAACATTTGTTGCAACTGTGATTCCTTGTAGGCCAGGGCTAAGATTAGCTTCTATCATCATTGGACCTTTTGCACTTTCAAGTATATCAACAGCGCATATCTCAGCCCTGATGGTTTTTGCTGTGTCTATTGCAACCTTTTTTGTCCTTGAATCCAAAATACATACTTCACCTTTTGCACCTGCATGAATATTTGCTCTTTTCTCTCCCTTTACTGCTTTTCTGCACATTGATGCAACAACCTTATCTCCGATAACTATTGTCCTTATATCAGTTCCTTCTGTCTCAATATATTCTTGAATTATAAGAGGCTGTTTCAGTGCAGTTAAGGCATCTAGGACAGAAACTGCTGCATTATATGAGTCTGCAAACATCACACCTTTTCCTTGTGTTCCTTGAGGAAATTTCATGACAATCGGATAATTCAGTTTTTCTAGTATCTTCTTTCCACCTTTTGAAGATGATGCAAGATAAGTCCCTGGCATTGGAATATTAGCCTCCATGCATTCTAGATGTGTCAATAGTTTATCATGCCCTATTGTGTATGAAATAGGTTTGTTCGGCATGTATGATTTATTATATAATGCTGTTGCCAATGCTCTTAGAATTGTCTCATACCTGAATGACCCCTTTGCATATACACAATCATATTCTCCCAGTGGCTTGCCTGCATAAAGGACTTCAAAATTGCCTTTTCCAAGATTTACTTCAATCTCTCTAAGATCTAAGTCATCAACTTCATCAAAATATTTTTCCATGGCTTTGACAGTCCATTTCGAGCTTACGCTTCCTAAACTTATTAATGCAGCTTTTAATTTAACCACCCTTATTATTTTATTTTTTCATAGGATCTACTAAAAATCCTTTTTTCAAGATATCCTGGCCAATAAGCACTTTATATTTCATATGAGTCCTGTCAGCTATTGTAAAATCTGCTTCACGATCTTTTCCAGCTATTTTTACATGAGCATGAACTATAGGCCTTACAGAATTTCCATGCTGGCTTTTTATAAGCCTTGTCATCACAACTGGCCCTAATTTCAGTTTGGCTGCAAGCTTTGAGTCAACTGAGCTCCTTTCAGCTCCTGTGTCAATTCTTGCCTTGACTTCACCTTGCTCTGATTTGCTTGATAAGATTCTTGATTTGTTTGACAAGATTATTGTCTCCTCTAATCCAACCACTGTCCTGTCCATATGAAGAACTAGCCTACTAGATTATATAAACATTACGGTTCAATAAAAAATTAATGAATTGGTTATTAAATCTGATCAAGCAATTGTGCTACTTTTTTCTGACCAATAGTCAATATGAAAGGAGCAAGCCTTGGTCCTTTTTCTTTGTTTATCAATATCATATAGACTGTCTTAAAGAATTCCTTGTTCTCAATATTGTGTTTTTTGCAGAGATTATAGAACTCTTCAAATAGGGTTTTTTCTTCATATTTCTTTTTCTTGAGCAATTCTGCTAATTCCAATATCATTTTTTTGATTTCCTTATCAACTTTTGATGTGACTTTCTCAACCAATTGGAATTTATAGTCATCTGTTGCAAATTCCCCTACCCATCTCTTTGAAAACTCAAGCCTTTCAACAACTGTCTCTAATTCTTTTTTTGTTGTTTTACCAGGCAAGTGACCCATTTCTTTCAGGATTTCAATAGCCTTATCTATATCATTTAATACAGTCTGCATGACCATTCCAGCAAAAGAGAGTGATATCTGCAGTGGCAATTTCTTTGGGATATCTCCGACATGAGATAGTTCATAAATCCTTTTCTGATTTTTAATTGTAGACTCTGATTCACCATCTGTAACTCCAAAATATATCCTCTCTGCTTTGTCATACCTGTCAAACAAAAGGATCAGGTCATTTGTATTATATGGGTCAAAATCAATTACAGTCTTTGGCCTGGTCTTTACAAGGAGAAACCTCAATATTTTAGGAGGTATCATCTCAGCTGCTTCCCTAAAACCAAAACCTTTTCCCTTGCTTGTAGACATCTTTGCTCCGCCAATTGTGAAGAACTCATATCCTTTTCCTGTTCTGTAGCCATCACTTGGGTATGGGCTTGGATATTTTATCAGATCAGTCGCTAGCTTGCATGCAAATGTCCTTGATCCTCCTTGAGTGAAATGGTCTTTTCCTGCATATTCCACAATCACATTTTTTGTAGGCCATTTTGCAGCCCATTCCACCTTCCATGGAAATTTCCCATTTCCATCATAAGGGCTTATCTCTCCTTTATATCCGCATCCATCTGCCCACTCAACCACTCCATTTTTGCATTCAAAATATAATAATTCTTTTTCTTTATCCCACTTTGTTGCCAATGTGGTTGCTATCTTTTTGCATTTTGGACATATGACATTGAAAGGGATTTTTTCAAAAGCATCTGTATCACCATACAGGTCTGAATATGTCTTTTGCACTTTCTCATGATTATCAAGAATGAATTTTATCATTGGATTGAATGCACCATTTATGTATTGTTCGCCAGTGCTTTCAAGCTCTGCATCAATTCCAAATTCATCAAATTTTTCAGTGACTTGAGAAAAATAATAGTGTGCAAAGCTTTTGTATCCTTTTTCAGGGCTTGGGATATTCCTGAAAGGCATTCCAAGATATTTATCCCATGTTCTGTCCAATTCCTTATTTGGTTTATCATAAGGATCCATGTCATCAGAACTCAAAATAAATTTTGATTTCATCCCATTTGACTTTAATGCTTTTGTGATTACATCATGGATGATCCATCCTCTGCCTGAGCCGATGTGGATCACGCCTGATGGAGTCTTCTCATCATATACAATCACTCCATTTTTCTTGTATATCTCTTTTAATCTTGGATCTCTTTCAATCCTTTGCTTGACTTCAAATGCAACCTTATCTGCCCAATGCTGTATCTCGCTATCATCTCCATTATTTTTATTTTTTCTATTGTTCTCCTTATCTTTATTGCTCTTATCTTTATAGCTCTTATCTCTATTGCTCTTGTTTTCCTTCTTTGATTCAGGCATATTGACTGTTCAGTCTGACTTAATATTTAAAACTTTTGACATAGAATGACAAGGAAAAAGATATAAAAAGATTATATGATAGAATAAGCTAATCTTCATTCAGGACTGTGAATGTCTCAGTATGCTGAATACCCTCAATAGACCTTATGCTCTCAAGCATCTCATTTGTCTTTTCCATGGTTTTGCTGGAAATAAGGCATAAGATGTCAAATCTTCCTGTAAGCTCATAAATCCTATGGACTTTGATATATTTTAATTTTTTCACAATATCATCTGTCCTTACATGTGGATTTGTCTGGATGCCGACAATTGCTGAAATATTGCCTGTGACATTGATAGTAAACTTTTTTATGTGTTTGTTCTTAACCATATCATTTACTCTTTTCCTTATAGTTCCCTCTGATACTTTTAGTTTTTTTGCTATCTGTAGGAATGGTTTTCTTGCATCCTGTGTTAGTTCTTCTAGTATTTTTTCATCTGTTTCATCCATTTTAATAAAATACCTCTTGTTTTTGTAGATACGAATCTCTTTATAAAGGTTACGGAAAATTACGTTATTCGTAGTTTTCTTCAACCTTAAAAATCTCGTTGAAATTTTCTTAGATATCTAATATATTTTTAATTGTTACGAAAAATACGTTATTCGTAATATTAGTATCAAAGAATAGAATAAATAAATCAATTAATATATCATTTTCTTTAATCTTTCAACTGCCTCTTCAACATCTTTCCTATGGCCAAATGCACTGAACCTAATAAATCCTTCTCCTGCTTGCCCAAAACCAGCTCCAGGAGTTGTAACAATAAAACATTTCTCTAGTATGTTTGAAAAAACATCCCAAGATTTCTTTCCTGGAAATTCTGCCCAGATATAAGGGGAATCAATCCCTCCATATGATTTTATTCCAATTGATTTTAATCCATTCTTAATCAATTTTGCATTTTCCATATAATAATCAACTGTCTGATTCATTTCTTTCATGCCTTTATCGTCAAGAGCAGAGATTGCAGCCAATTGCACTACATTTGAAGCCCCATTGAATATTGTAGTCATTACCCTGTTCCAATCTTTGATGACATAGCTTCCATCCTCAAACTTTAATTCTTGTGGAACAACTGTCCATCCTAGCCTAAGTCCAGTAAAGCCTAATGATTTGGAGAATGAACTGACTTCTAGAGCAACTTCTCTAGCTCCTTCAATCTCAAATATTGACTTTGGAAGCTGAGGATCTTGAATATATTCTGAGTAAGCTGCATCAAATATGATTATGCTCTTATTTTTCTTGGCAAATTTGACCAATTCCTTAAGCTGATCCTTTGTTGCTACAGCTCCAGTCGGATTGTTTGGAGAGCAGAAAT
The DNA here is from genome assembly GCA_043810355.1 of Candidatus Woesearchaeota archaeon. Lineage (GTDB taxonomy): Archaea > Nanobdellota > Nanobdellia > Woesearchaeales > JAGVYU01 > JAZDHV01. The sequence continues at coordinate 18,550 of JBDROB010000032.1, read as the reverse complement.
AAATTATATCAGCCCTGCTTATCTTTGACAAGTCAGGGAAAAAATCATTTTTTGGAGAGCATTCAAAATATGATATTCCATTGAATAATCCAGTTTCCTTATTATAGTCTTTAGTTGCCCCGATTAATACACTTCCATCAACATAGACTGGATAAGAAGGGTTTTGAACACCTACTATTACATCAGGACCAAACATCACCTGTAATCTGCCGATATCGCACTTAGCTCCGTCTGAAATAAAAACTTCTTCAGGCTTAACAATATTATTATATAAATTTTCAGCAATCTTTTTTCTGAGTTCATCCATACCTTGTTCTTCACCATAACCAGAATATCCTTTTGTAGAACCCATTCCTTTTGCAGCATTTACTAAAGCTTTTGTGATATATGGTGTCAATGGCTCAGTGGTATTTCCAATTCCTAAACTGATGATTTTAGCATCAGGATTCTCCTGCATGACCTTCTGCTTTCTCTTGTTTATTTCAGGAAAAAGGTATCCTGACTGTAATTTTGAAAAATTTTTATTTCTTTTGACCATTTTAGCTGATTACTCCTATATTTCATATTCCCCTTTAAAAACCTTCTCAGCAGGACCTGTCATAATTACACGACCCTCATCATCTATTCTCACTAGCAAAGCACCACCTAATAAATGAACAGTAACATCATTTTCAATCAATTTATTCTCAACTCCAGCAACAACAGATGCGCATGCACCAGTCCCGCATGCTAGTGTCACTCCTGATCCTCTCTCCCATACTCTCATTATGATCTCTTTTTGATTTTTTATCTGAACAAACTCAACATTTGTCCTGTCAGGTTGAAACATTTTATGATTCTCAATCGCAGAACCTATTCCTGATACATCAATATCATTCAGATTATCTGTAAAGATGACAAAATGAGGATTTCCCATGCTTATGATATTGCCTATAAAATTTTCATCACCGACTTTTATATCCTTATTAATTTCTTTAACTACAGGCTTTCCCATATCAACTTCAACTGTCCTGACTTCTCCTTTTTCTAAGCCAACAACCTTAGGTCTGATTATTCCAGCTCCTGTCTCAATCTCCATTTTCTTCTTCTTGACAATCTTTTCATCATAAAGATATTTTGCAATGCATCTTATTGCATTTCCGCACATCTCTGCCTCTGATCCATCTGCATTGAATATCCTCATCTTAGCATCATGGCCCTTATCCTCAGGCGGAAGCATAATCACAATCCCATCAGCTCCGACTCCAAAATGCCTGTCTGACATTTCCTTGGACAATTTTGAAGGATTGCCAGGGCAATTGTCTTTGCAGCTTTCTCTAATTCGATCAATAAACAGATAATCATTTCCCAATCCATGCATCTTTGTAAACTTTATTTTAATCATTTTACCAATTAAAAAAAACAGTTATCCATTTAAAAAACTTCGGATTTTACCCCCTTTTTTTGCTGTAATTCGTAACATTTTTGCGAAAAAAGAGAATTCTTCTCATTTTTCAAGACAATTCCTTATTATTTCAGCCAGCTTTCATGCAAGATCTGTTTTACTAATTTTTTTGAACTTAGTCCTTTTCTGGCTAATGATACCTTACCATCTCTAATAACAACTTCTGCAGGCATTGCCCTCAGATTATAGACAGATCCCATTGCATAGCAATATGCTCCAGCATTTTGGACTGCAAGCAGATCTCCCTCGCGAATCTCAGGCATTTCCCTGTCTTTTGCAAACAAATCCCCTGTCTCGCAGATATTTCCTGCAATATCATATTTTTTCAAAGGCCCATTTGGATTTGACAGGTTCAATATGTGATGATAAGCATTATAGAACATTGGCCTGATTAACTGAGAAAAGCCAGAATCTGTTCCTGCTATCAATCTTCCATGATTATCTTTCAATGTGTTTACTCTGACTAATAAAGTCCCTGATTCTGCTACAATATATTTGCCAGGCTCAAACCACAGTTCAAGCTCTCTTCCATATTTTTTGCATGCAATCTTGAATATCTCCAATATTTTATTTCCAAATGATGAATAATCAATCCTTTTCTCATCTGGTTTATAAGGTACCTTAAATCCTCCTCCAAAATCTACAAACCTTAGGTCAGGAAAATTTTCTTTTGTTACAATATTAAGGAGATTCTTCATGCTTTGCATTATCTTTCCTGTATCTGATATGCCTGATCCAGTATGCTCATGCAATCCAACTACTTTTAGATTATAATTGCTGACAATACTCTTGATCTTAACTAGGTCATCAAAAAGGAGTCCAAATTTTGTAAGATCCCCTCCTGTTCTCACCTTTGCATGTTCTCCTGCTTCAACCTCTGGATTGAATCTTAAGCAGACCTCTGTTCCTTGGAATTCCTTACCATATTTCTCTAATCTTGACAAACTGTCTATATTCAGCATGATCTTCTGATCATGTACTTCTCTCATTTCATCATCTGTGATATTATTGGCAGTATAGAGTATCTGTTCAGGTTTAAATCCTATTTTTAATGCTAAAATGACATCTCCAGGGCTGACAGCGTCGATCATTGCCCCATTATTCTTCAATATCCTTAAAAGCATAGGATTATAATTTGCCTTCATTGCATATAATATCCTAAGTTTCGGCCATTTGATGAAATCAAATAATTCTTTATACCTCTGGATAGCCATATCTCCATCATACACATATAATGGTGTTTCAAACTTTTTTGCCAATTCCTCAGCATCCAATCCTTGAAGCCTTGGTTTCTCTAAATCAGATTCCATATTATGCCTATACAATATCATGATTTTAAATAGTTTTTGGTCTGAGAGAATTATTTCAATTGAAATTCATAAATCCATTAGTTTTTTAAATTACTATATATTTTCGTGTATTATGGCAATACAAAGATTTGCACCTCAACCTGGAATTGAATATGGTATAGTGAACAAAAGGCTGATTATACAGACAAATAGGATAGATCCAAGCAGGAGAAATATTATTTATTTATGCAGTCTTCCTAAAGGAATCCAGACAATGGACCAATTTGCTGATAGCCTTTTTACAAGTTATTATACTAGAATCTCTCCTGAATTTGTTGAAAGATATATAGACCATAGGCTTGATGAAGCCAAAAATGAAAATCAGAGATCTGCATGGGATAGGATTAATAGAGAAGGAAGGCTTATTGATCTAATAAGTGTTCAAGTTCCTGATGGTATTTATCATTTTACTGAACAATTTGGACTTGATGTATCTGCTTTTGTTAAAAATCATTCACATCTAGCTTCACAACAATATAGGATAATTACATGTATGGATGAATCAGCTGTATTCAAAAAAGAAAAAGTAGCATGGAAAGCTGCATAATAATCATAATTCTAATTGTTCTTTTTATTCTTGACTATTTTCCTAGATACCCTTTCTTGTAGAGAAGCTCTGCATTGAGGATTCCACCTCCAGCAGCTCCTCTCACTGTATTATGTGAAAGTGCAACAAATTTCCAGTCAAATACATTTGACTCTTGCAATCTTCCGCAGACACATGCCATTCCCTTATCAACATCCCTGTCTAAAGTGACCTGAGGGCGATCTGGCTCATCAATATAATGGATAGGTCTTTCTGGAGCCATTGGAAGATCTAATTCCTGAGGAATACCTTTAAAATTATTCCATGCTTCTAATATCTGCTCGCGAGTTGGGTTTCTCTCAAATTCAACCCAGACATCTGCCAGATGGCCATCCCTTGCATCTCCTCTCTTGCATATGGCACTGATTGTGAATCCATCATAATTAATAAATTTACCATCCTTAATTGAGCCAAGTATTTTCATCGGCTCTTTCTCTGATTTTTCCTCTTCTCCTCCAATATAAGGCACAACATTATGCTGATATTTTGGATCACTTACAACCTTCCATCCGCCGCCAGACAATGCCTGGACTGTTGAGACAATCACTCTCTTGATTCCAAACTCCATAAGAGCATAAAGGGGAGCCAAATAACTTTGAAGGCTGCAATTCGGCTTTACTGCAATAAATCCTTTGTCCCAACCTCGATTCTTTTGCTGTATTGGTATAATGTCTATATGTTGTGGATTGATCTCTGGTATAAGCATTGGCACATCTTCTGTCCACCTGTGCGCAGATGCGTTCGAGACTACTGGTATTCCTGCCTCTGCATACTGATGCTCCCATTCTTTTGCAATGCCTGAATCAAGAGCAGAGAAAACAAATTCACATTCTTTTTTGCATTTTATTATCTGATCCATATTCTCAACAACTATATCTCCAACACTTGCAGGAATCTCTGTTGGCATAGTCCATTTTTTCTCAACTGCTTCAGAATATTTCTTTCCTGCAGACTGAGGTGAAGCAGTTATATAAGTCACCTCAAACCATGGATGATTCTCTAATAATCTGATATAGTTTTGGCCTACCATTCCAGTCCCAGCCAATATTCCAACCCTCAATCTTTTCATATTAAACATTCCTCCTTTACACTATTTACTTAATCATAACAATCCTAAATCGACCATGACTTTTTTTATCTCATCCCTATGTCCCTCATCCTCAAGAGAGCACATTGGCAGCCTGTAAACCTCTTTGCACATTCCTTTCATGGCAACCATTGCCTTGATTGGAATAGGATTTGTCTCAATAAACTCTACCCTAAAAAGCTCAGAGAGACCCTTCTCCATCTCTCTTGCTTTTGCCATATCACCATCTAAAGCAGAATGCACCATATCGCTCATCATTTTTGGAGCAATGTTTGATGCAACTGAGATGATTCCATCTCCTCCTGCTTCAATCAAATCAAGAGTGATATTATCATCTCCAGACAAAACAGTAAAACCCTCTTTCTTGCCTGCAATGACATCTTTCATCTGGTTTATGTCTCCTGATGCCTCTTTCACACAGACTATGTTATCGCAGTCATTCATGAGATTTACAAGTGTCTTTGTCTCGACATTGACTGCTGTCCTTCCCTTGATGTTATATATTATACAAGGAATCTTGACAGAATCTGCAATTGCCTTGAAATGAAGATAAAGCCCTTTCTGTGTCGGCTTGTTATAATAAGGATTGACTAAAAGCAGTCCGTCTACTCCAAGCTCTTGAGCTCTGATTGATTTTCTTATTGACTTTGCAGTTGAGTTTGTTCCAGTCCCAGCAATCACTTTCACTCTTTTATCAACTTGATTCACAACAATCTCTATGACTTTTTCAGCCTCTTCATCTGATAATGTTGGGCTTTCACCTGTTGTTCCGCATGGAACAATCCCATCAACTCCATTTTCTATCTGGAAGTCGACCAATTTCCTCAAAGCCCCTTCATCCAAAGAATCGTCTTGGGTAAACGGTGTTATTATTGCAGTATATAATCCCTTGAACATCTTAATTACACCTCCAACCTAAATTTTAATCTCCACCTTTATCAATCAGATTATACATAAGATCATCTATTTCAAAAAATCCCTTTTTGCCGACCAAAAACTCAGCTGCCATGACAGCCCCAAGTCCAAATCCATGCCTTGATCTTGCTGTATGCTTAAGTTCAATTGTGTCAAATGTTGAATCAAACCCGACAACATGTGTTCCAGGAACATCTCCCCCTCTTACAGATGCGACATGAAGCTCATTCTCTTTTATCTGCCTATCTAATTTATCAGTCACAATAGTATCCTTCCTGTCAAGATTATCCACCACAATCTTGCCAATCATATTGGCTGTTCCTGACGGTGAGTCAGCTTTCTTATTGTGATGGATTTCAAATAAAAATGGATCATACTCTTTGACATTATTCATTATTTTCGTCGCTTCCTTTACAATCCTAAAAAAACAATTGACTCCGATTGAGAAATTTCCTGACCAAATAAATCCTATTCCAGAATCTTTAACAATTTTTTTCATCTCATCCATATGGCCATACCATCCTGTTGTTGCCATCACTACATTTTTTCCAATTCCTGCCAGCTTTTTAGCATTTTTGATTGCTTCATCTGGATGACTAAAGTCAATACACACATCAACATCTTTGAACTCTTTCTCATTTATCTCTTTTGATATCTTTTCATTCACAGTGCTGCAGTATGGATCTACAATAACAGAGACTTCATGCCCTCTCTCAATAGCAATATCTCTTATAATATGCCCCATTCTTCCATATCCAATTAATCCTATTTTTGCCATTTTTATCATTTACCCCCTTAAAATAAGGTAAGCATTTGTTTTTTAAATTATTTTCTCTTTTTCACTTCATTATCAATCAAATGTCATCAACCCGAAATCTATATCTAATTTTCTGATATTGGGATTTCGTAAAAAATTAAGTAAATATTTACTCAGTATAATAAATGATGTTATCAATATTATCAAAGGAATTACTAATTACTTATAAATATATGTATTTTTCATAGAAATATTACAATTATTTTACGATATTCGTAGAATCACATATATAACCCACTATGAAGCACTCTGACACACTTCTCCAGATCATTGCTGTCAACAACAAAGCTTACATTTATCTCAGACGCTCCCAACCCTATCATCTCTACATTGATCCCTTCACCTGCAACTAATGTCAATATCTTTGATAAGATTCCAGGAGTGAACTTATAGACCTCTCCAACACAGCATATCAATGACCTGTTTTTCCTCACTTCAACTTTTGAGAATTCTCCTAATTCTTTTACAACTCCATCAATATTAACACCTGGGTCAGCTGTCACTGATACTGAAACCTCTGAAGTGGTGACCATATCAACTACAACACTATATTTTTCAAATATCTCAAATAGTTTGGCAAGAAATCCATGTGCATTAAGCATTCTTGTTGATGTGACATTTATGACTTGGATATCTTTCTTAAAAGCTAATGCTTTATGAGGATTAACATTTGACATATTCAATTTCTTGACAATCAATGTTCCTTCATGCTCAGGCTCATATGTATTTAAGATTCTTACAGGAATTTCCTTATCCATAAGAGGAAGTATTGTCTTTGGATGCAACACTTTTGCACCAAAATATGCAAGCTCTGAAGCTTCTGAAAAAGAGACAACTGGAACAGTCTTTGCTTCTTTTATCATTCTTGGATCTGCTGTCATTATTCCATTTACATCTGTCCATATCTGAACTTCTTCAGCTGACAATGCAGCTCCAATTATAGCAGCAGTATAATCTGATCCCCCTCTTCCAAGTGTTGTGATGTCTCCTGTTCTGGTCTTTGCGATAAATCCAGTCACAACAGGTACTCCTTCAAATTTTGACATTTTCTTATTTATCAAGTCATATATTTCAGGTAATATCTCTGCATTCCCAAAATTATCATCTGTGACAAATCCAATATCATACGCATCATGCTGGGTTGATTTGATCCCTATTTTGTTTAGATAGGCTGAGATTATCCTTGTTGACATCCTTTCCCCAAAGCTCTGCATTATGTCAAGAAATTGTAATTGATCCATATCTCCTCTGATTATATCCAATATCTCATTTAGTAAGGAATCCAAAAGGTTCTCATCAAGGTCAAGGTCATTTAGAATTTTTACATGCCTATTTTTTATCTCATCAAAAAACTTCTGGCTCTCTTTGATGCCAGGCTCTTTCCCATATGAAATAAGCATATCAGTGATCCCTCCAACTGCTGAGGATACCACTATCAATGAGCTTGGATTGCTTCCAATTTTCTCAAATGTATTCTTGATAATACTGCATACATTCTTGATCCTCTCAGCATCCTTTACTGAACTTCCGCCATATTTCTGTATAATCATTTTGAGATATGTTTTTTTATCATGTTTAAAAACTTAACCACACTAGAAAATAGTTTTTGTGGCTTTTATAAAATTAATGATTGTATTTTCAAGAATATTACGAATTTCATATAAAATTCACATCTGGCTGAAGGATTCCGGAAGAAAAACAGATTTTATCAAATCATTCACAATCAGGATATTGAAATCATCCATGATATCCTCAAACCTCTGTCTAATATTCTCATATATTTTCCTGAATTCTGTGGGCGTGATTGTCTCAACTGTCAGTTCATAATCCCAATTGCCGAAAGTCTTGACAAAAGATATAATGTTGGGATTCTGAATGCAAAAATTTGCAAGATTATTCTCAAGCTTAAGTGTCAGGTTCTTTGACCTTAAAAGGATAATGTACTGATGATGATCAACACTAATTGGATTGATAAAACAGCTATAGCTCAAGATTATTCCTAATTTTTTCATCATCTTTATCTTATTGATGACAGTTGATGGTGATTTATTCACATCAGAGCAGATTTCTGCTATTGGAATCCTTGAATTCCTTGACAAAATAAAAAGTATCCTCTTATCGACAGGCTCAAGATGGATCAATTTTGCCTCACCGCCAATAAAAATGTTCTTAATCTCGCTTTTAGGACTGAGATATTTTCTTCCAAAATAATTCTGGGATACAGAAGTCATTATGTCATAATCCTTTATCAGTTCAATATTCTCCTGAACAATCTTTTTGAACTCTGTATTAAAGAACAGAGGGTTATTATAGGCAAATGCCACAATAAGATCATAACGGCTTCTCACCATGGATATCTCCAAGGTGTTCTTATGGTCCTTAAGCATCTTGATGAAAGAATTGTATTTATCACTCATCTTTTGCCTTAATTGGAAGAACACCCTGAAACAGAGATAGTCTGTTGTTGAATAATTTATTATTGTCACAAAATTTTTTATTATATCTTTTTTTAAGAGCAGCTTTATCTTATAATCAGCAGTCTGCTGGCTCATCCTGCTTATCTTGCCTATTGAAGAAATGGATCTTCTTGAGTTCATTTCTAGCTCATATAATAGCCTTTTATCCCTTTTTTCCATATTTTTTGTAAAATACTAGATTATTATATAAATATTTTCATTTTTTACAAAAATTACCATCAACATATTAATTAATATCAAAGAAAATATACTATATTATGGATGAATCAACAAGTGTCTTGGATCCAGAAAGTAGACTATATGAAGCTCTAGCTGAATTAGAACAAAAAGGATCAGGAAGAAGAAATGGTGATAGTACTAAAAGATTAGATTCACCTCCACTACCTACACTTATAGGAAATGTTCCTTCTATTGATGCTCATTTTGATAATGTTGAAGTACCAGAAGAAATTTTAGAAATTATTCCTGAATTATCCAGAGAATTAGAGGGAAGAGTATACAGATATCTGAGAGCAACTGCTCTTGAAGCAAAGGATACTCTTCATTATCTTGGCAGAATCCCTATGGAATTAAGGCCAAGATATGGGATAATGTTCCCTGGTCATTTGGTAGTCATCAATTTTGAGCCTGAAAACCCATCCCACTATTCACACATTGAATCATTGAATGGCAATCATCCAATTGTTGGTAAATCTGTTTATGATGTTCCAGTAGCTGAATTTGCTGATTTAGGCATGCAAAATGGAGCTACACTTATTGATCGAACTGGAAACATTGTTGGAGTAAAGCAAAGGTTAGTCAATCTTGAAAGACCATATAGTTTTATACCACCAGATAGAACAGCAAGTAAAGTAAGAGGATTTTCACAAGAAGGTATTATTGGAACAAGAGGTTTCTCAGCTATGGATGCATCATATGTCATGCCTAGTACAGTTGTCTATGTAACAAGCAAAGAAAGGCCTGGTGAATTGAGAAGGATGGAAGCTGGAAAAATAACTTACTCAACAGTTAAAGGAGAAGTTGCTAGGCCTGAAATAGCCAGACAAGATTAGTTTTTCTTAATTTTTTTGACCATTAAATTTATTAGATTTTTATTCTTTTTATGTTTGCATTGTTAATCATTTAATAACTTTTTAGGGATTCGAGATTAATGCAATATCAAATCGAATTCCGACTAGAACAATTTTACTTAAACGCAAAACTTGCATAAGTATATACCAATAACAATAAGAATATAAGATAGATTGGTGACCTAAATAAATAAGATGCAGAAATTATTCTATTGAGATATATCATCACATAGCTCTTTTTTAATATGTTTTCCATTATAGATGTCATAATCTAGATATTATAGTATATAAATATTTCTTTTTTTGATATGGATTCAGAACCATCTAAAAAATAAGTTTTTCTGATTCGGAAAATTTTCGGAATATTAACAAAACTATTATGAATACATTCTTAACAAGGTTTAATTATGGCAGAAAATCCACATTTATATATACTTCCTGATAAATGTCATGGAGATGTAGAAGTACAATCTAGATTGTTTGATATTGTCAAGGATATTATAGTCCCTAATATATCTTTGGTTTTCTTAGAGGGGGTGCAAAGATTCGTAAAAAACCAAACACACCTAGATGATTTAATAAAATTAGGCTTAGCACAAATTAATCCTGATTCTGGATGGCCATATTGGAAAGAACAGATTAGTAAGGCTAAATTATGGGGTAATCATTTCTATTGTATTGAAAGATTGTATTTTGAATATATTTCCCCACCTCCGATTATTGGTGGTATAGAAACACCTGAATCTATGAGAGGATACGATATATTATTAAACATAAGAAGGTCTTCAAAAAGGGCATTAGATTTATTATGCACTGATTTCCCTAGAATATTAGAACAATACCAAGAGTTCTTCAGAACACAGGATGTTGAACAATATATGAAAGCTGTTACATTTTACAGAGCCCAGCCAGATAATTTTATACAACAAAAAATAGCTTCTTTTGGTGTTCGAAAAGCTTTCTCAATTATCCAAGATTATATTGTAAGAAGAGAATTTGTTGATAAGATTGACTCAAGCAATATTGATCGTTATAAATCTCTTTCTTTAGAAATTCAATCTTTTATCAATAAACTTTCAGAAGGGAATTATGGGTATGATAATTTAGCAGAAAAAGATGAAACAGCAAAGAAGACGAGAAGGGACCTAGATAAAGATGTTTTGGATTACATGTATCCATTTACAAAACAAGCAAAGCGATCATGTCTGATAATTGGTGAAGGACACGTTCCCCATATACAGCATCAAGCAAAAAAATATGATGATTTAGTGATAAATGTAATTTCTACATAGAAATCAAATTATTAAAAAAACTTAATTAAAAAAGGCTCAGAGGCAGCGAAAATCAAAAAATGATTTCCTTGCCTCCTCGCATTTAACGGGCTCACAGGGATTTGAACCCTGGACCTCCCGGTTTCTTGACAAATGCTGAAACCAGCATCAGTTTAAGAGCCGGATGCTCTAGCCAGGCTGAGCTATGAGCCCATAAAAGAAAATATTCTTATCTTATTTTTAAATATTCCGAATAATTTAGTTATATAATGACTGAGAAAACTAAACCATCTTCAATTCACCAGTGACCAAGTCAATCTTGTCTTCATCATCTGGTCCAATCCCGACACATGTCCTTGTCCCTGGTGCTACAGTGGTATGGCCAGCATCTGTTATCAATGCAGTCACAAGCCCATAGTCTTTTGCCCTCTGATTATGTTCTATTAGCTCTTTCTCATCCTTGACTTTCAACACAACCTTCTTAGAACCATGCATCTGCCATTTTTTTACTTTTTCCTTGCTTGTCCTTAACACTGCTTCAGTCGATGCATGCGCAACCTGTGCTGCTAATTTTCCTTTAGGCAGTTTCAGATCCTGTCTTACTAAAATCACTTGTTTCATCTTATTTAATTATTAACCCAATTATATAAATCTTACTAGAAAAAGCTCATTTGCTTTTCTTCTTCACTTTGCCTGAATTTTTCTCTTTCCTGATCCTACTATAATTTATCAGTAATACCGCAATTATTCCTCCTATCATATTAAACACAAGATCAAAAGCATTGTTGTAATAGTCACCAACACCTGCATTCTTATACATCAGCATTGCAAATAGTTCAACTACTTCATTCAAGGCTCCAAATCCCATGCCTATCATGATTATCAGGAATGACAACAATGTCCATCTTTTGATATTTTCCTTTAAGTAAGGATTTAAAAGCTGAGAAGCAACTAATGTTGCAACTGCAAATCCAAATGCATGGATCAACTGGTCATATCTCAATAAAATGGGTATAAGCTGGATGTCATATAGTCTTATTCCTGAGAAATAAATATTTCCTCCACACATATGCAAGAAACCCCAGACTGATAAGCCCCACAAAGATAATTGGTTAAACCTTTTGTCTAAATATGCTAAAACAAGAAAGAAGATAATTGTAATCACAAATAGATATACTAAGAACTCATAATTTTTTCTGAGTAGAGCAACAATTGAAAATACTACGACATAAAGGATTGTGAATCCCATCACAGGAAAAAACTCTTTTTTAACAATCATATAGAATTATTATATACTCTAGTATATAAAGTTTCTTTTTATTCCTTTTCCTTAATTATGATATACTCGTAATAATCTTCCATTGTATCTTCATCAACATGTCTTATTACTTCTAATTCAAGATTGCCTCTCATCCTGGCAAGTTTCTTCTTAAGATCCATAACATTGTCATAATTAAATATTGTCCAGATCCTTTCAATCTTCTCACCATCTACTTCAATAACATCTCCTTGAAATATTGTTTTATTGACATCATCCAATGCTTTTTTAGTTATCTCAAATCTCTTCATCTTTATCCTGGTTTTTTTCCCCTCAGGAATCCTTAGAAAAGTGTCTTGTGGGTATCCAGCCTTTGGTTTAGAGTATTTCCATTTTTTCATAAAATTAGTAAGTCCTATTCTTTTAAAAAACCTTGTATTAAATTCATTCAATCTATACTAATCGGTTTGATAATAATTTTCATATCTAAATCTCATTTAAAAAATATTACTGTTAAATTGAAAAAAATTAATTGCATCTCTTACATAATTGTTAAAAAAACAAAAGATTAATAAATTAAATTATGATTGTTAGCTTATTATGTTAGAGAAACTTGAAAATCAACCATGCCCAATCTGTGGCAAGAAAACTCTCACCTTGATGGAAGACGAGAAAGAAGTCCCTTATTTTGGCAAGATCTATCTGTTCTCAATGAACTGTGAGGACTGCAAATATCACAAGGCAGATGTTGAGAGTGTTGAGGAGAAAGAGCCTTGCAGATATACCTTAGAGATAGACTCTGAAGAAGACATGAAGATCAGGGTTGTAAGGAGCTCTCAGGCAACAGTAAAGATCCCTCACATTTCAACAATTGAACCAGGTACTGGATCCAGCGGTTATGTGACAAATGTTGAAGGGATATTTAATAGGATCAAGCACCAGATTGAGGTTGTAAAAGAGATTGATGATGATGAAGTTGCAAAAAAGAGGGCAAAAAATCTTCTGAAAAAGATTACAAAAATCACTTGGGGACAGGAAAAGTCAAAACTGATTATTGAAGATCCGTCTGGAAATTCTGCAATTATTTCGGATAAGGCTGAAAAGAGTGTTTTGAAAAAATAAATTAAAAAAAAATTCTTATTGTTTCCCAAACAATTTAATCACTGGTATTACTGAAGCCAATACAGCTATTATCAGATACCAATACCAGTCCAAAATAAGCAATGGCGCCCATAATTTTGCCACCATCAGAATAAATGCTGCTGATGCAATTTTAACCAAAGATATATCATACCATTTCATTCTTTTTATTGCAGAATTCACCCTTTTAAAGATTCCCATCTTAATACCTCCTATTTTTGTTACATACTTTTTGTTCTTATTCTTTTCTTATTTCTTATTCTTTTCTTATTCCTTTTTTTACTATCAGATAATCTTACTTATTTTATTCTCCTTTTTATGCATCTTAGTATTTAATCTTTCCTATTTATTATCAATAATCATAATATTTTTATAGAAATAAATAATACTTATCAAAATCATATTTTCGGGGTGGATAATTATGGTTAAAATTGGAATCATTGGAGGATCTGGTCTAGATGATCCAAAGATCCTTAAGGATGTAAAAGAGATAGAAGTTGAAACAGAGTTTGGCAAGCCAAGTTCTCCTCTAAAGATTGGAACAATTGAAGGCATTGATGTCGTCATCCTGGCAAGGCATGGAAACAGGCACCAGATAACTCCTACAGGTGTCAACAACAGAGCCAACATCAGGGCTCTCAAAGATCAGGGATGCACTCATATTTTAGCAACTTCTGCTTGCGGCAGTCTGAAAAGAGATATTGGCAGAGGAGACTTTGTCATATTGAACCAATTCATTGATTTCACAAGACTCAGAAAGATTACATATTTTGATGTCTTCCCAGGTGGAGGTGAAAACGCACAGCATACTTCTATGGAAGACCCTTTTGACGAAAAACTAAGAAGTGCCTTGATTGAGACTGCAAAAGAGCTTGATATTAAAGCTCATGAAAAAGGGACAGTTGTGACAATTGAAGGCCCAAGATTTTCTACTAGAGCAGAATCTAAGATGTTTGCACAATGGGGAGCTGATGTGATCAATATGAGTATTGCACCTGAATGCATTCTGGCTAATGAGACTAAGATTCCTTATGCAGCAGTTGCAATGGCAACTGACTATGACTGCCTGTTTGAAGATGTCCCTCCAGTTGCCTGGGAAGAGATATTGAAGGTGTTCAACAAGAATGTCAATAAGGTTATTGATTTATTGGTAAAAACAATACCTAAAATCAGGGATTTCTGAGAATTACCATAGCAAAAGACCAATATTTGATCTAATTTTTAATAAAGAAAATTAAAAAGAATTCAATATTTTGTGATTTCAGGACTTCTAGATCGATGGTCTTCATCACTATCATAATGTTGAGGCCTTTTTGGCATTGCTCCTCCTTTTGATGGTTCCCCTTTAGACCTGTAGATTGTTGCAAATGAAGGGGTTACAACAATATAATCCTCTCCAAATCCAGCTATTTCACCTTCCATTGCATCAGTAGTCTTCTTTAACTTGTTTATTGCCCTTTTCAACTCAATCAGATCCTTTTCTTTCAAAGGTTTCATGTTAACAAGGGCTATTGTATTGCCTGACCTTATTGAGTCAAGAATATCTTTGATATTGTCAAAATCATGAAGAACAAAAGGTCTTACTATTATCTTTGATTTTGTGCTCTCTACCTCTGTATCCAGCTCAACATAACCTTCTTCACCGCTTTCATCTTCATCTCTCATCCCTATCTTGTCCATGACTTTATCAAAGAAACCCATTTTGATTGCCTCCTATCATATTATGAAAATTAATATATTTAGTTTATCCCTTAAATATTTAAAACTTTTGTTTTTATTGAAGATTCTAAAGTTGTCAATAACCACTTGTATCCCCTTGTTATTTGAACAAAAAGTTTATTTATATAGTGATTCTTGATCATGCTAGTATTCCACTAGTAAAACAATAGTAGAATACTCAGCGTATAAAAGTATTTATATAAAAAGATTTATATATTGTAGAATCATTGTAATCACTCTAAGGGGCCTATAGTCTAGTGGCTATGACATCACCTCGACATGGTGAAGGTCGCCGGTTCGAGATTGATTATTAACGAAACTCCGGCTAGGCCCATTAAAATGTCAGAATTTTCCATCCAGTCTTTGACTGGTGGCAAGCTTTGCATGATTCTGCCTGCATAAGCTGGAAAATTCTGAGCACTAAGAACCACCAGTCCTATCATAATGTAGTTGCGGATTTAGTGAATCCCACCAGTCTATGACTGGTGGTTCTTTAGAGAGGCATAATGAAACCTGACATTAAGAGATATTTATTTCTTGGCATATTCTTAATACTTGTGATTGCCTCATACTTGATTATCAGGCCTTTTTTAACTGCATTATTGACATCAATCATTTTAGCCTATATTTTCTACCCTTTTTATGTTTCAGTATTTAATAAGATTAAGAATAAAGGTGTATCTTCTTTCCTTGTGTGCATTATGATATTTATGATAATTTCATTGCCTATTCTTTTTCTTATAAATTCTTTGACAACAGGAATACAATATGTGTCTTCAATTGAAAGTTCCTTGCAGGCAGATGTGCTTGAAGAGCATTGTCTTGGAAAAGAATCAGTTTTATGCTCTTTTTTTGGAATGTATTCCAAGGTAATCAATCATGATTTTGTGAGAGGATCTATCAACCAAATTCTTTCTGACTTAAAAAACTCTATGTTCAATGCAACAAAAGATGTGCTTTTTAATGTTCCCACGATTTTATTGAATATTTTTGTCATGTTTTTTGTTCTCTATTACCTATTAAAGGATGGAGACAAATTCATAATTGCCTTGAAAAAGCTCTTGCCTGTCAGTGATAAGGATCAAAATATTATTATAAGTAAATTTGAGGAAGTGACTTATGCTGTTGTCTACGGCAATATTTTAGTTGCCTTGATTCAAGGATTTGTGGCTCTCATCGGATTTTGGATATTTGGATTTAAAAGCTTTCTTATACTTGGAGCTTTGACAGCAATTGCTGCACTGATACCATTTATTGGTACTGCAATTATTTGGGTTCCAGTCTCAGTTTTTAAGATATTTTCTGGATTAATTGAAGGAGGGACTTTGACAACAACTCAAGGTATGTTAATGTTTGCTTGGGGCCTTTTCCTTGTTGCTGGTATTGATAATATTGTAAGGCCTTGGATTATTGGAAACAAGACTAATCTTCATCCTATCCTGATTCTGATAGGGCTGTTAGGAGGAATAGTCTTGTTTGGTTTTATTGGCATTATAATTGGACCTATCATCCTTTCAATTCTTGTGATTTTTATAGATATTTTCAAGAAAAAACATATCAAATTTTAAAATAAAATGATTCTTAAAGTTAAAGACATGGATATTGCAACAGGAGGGGCTTTGATCGCTATCCTGAATGAGGAAGATGCATTTAAGCTTGACTTGTTTGCTCTCGATAGGATTAAGATAAAAAAGGGAAAGAGAGAGGCAATTGCAATAATTGATATCGCAGAGTCAAGAAAAGCTGTTCCAGAAGGCAAGATAGGGCTTTTTGAAGAGGTTATTGATGAATTAAGGATCAGGCCAGGAGAAAAAGTTGATATTTCTATTGCCGATAAGCCAAAATCTCTCAGGTTTATAAAAGAGAAATTAGATGGCAAGAGATTGAATAAAGAGGAGATTGACCTTATTGTCAAAGACATTGTTAAAAACAATCTCAGTGAAGTTGAGCTTACTTTTTTTATATCTGCTTGTTATACCAATGGGCTTTCATTAAGTGAAACAATTAGATTGACTAAAGCTATGGTATTGGAAGGCAGCCAATTGAAAATGGACAAATATCCTGTCATGGACAAGCATTGCTCAGGTGGTGTCCCTAATAATAGGACATCAATGATAATTGTTCCGATCCTGGCTGCTGCAGGATTGACTATTCCAAAGACTAGCTCAAGAGCAATCACAAGCCCTGCTGGCACTGCTGATACAATGGAAGTCCTTGCTAATGTCACATTGTCTATGAAAACAATGGCAAATGTTGTGAAGCAGACAAATGGCTGCCTAGTCTGGGGAGGGTCAATGTCACTAGCAGCTGCTGATGACAAGATGATCAAAGTCAGGCATTCCTTGTCATTGGATCCTGAAGGTCTTTTGCTGTCTTCTATTCTAGCAAAAAAAAGGTCTGTAAATGCCACACATGTTCTCGTTGATCTTCCAGTTGGCCATGATACAAAGATAAGGTCTGTAAGCCAAGCAAATAAGTTAGCAAAGAAGTTTAGGAAGATAGGCAGGAGTTTAGGGATCAAGATAAAGGTTATCCACACTAATGGTTCTGAACCTGTTGGTAATGGGATTGGTCCATTATTAGAGGCAAGAGATGTTCTTTGGATACTTAAGGGAGATAGTGAAGCTCCAAATGATCTAAGGGAAAAATCTGTTTTTATGGCTGCATTATTGCTTAAGATGGCTGGGAAAAAGAATCCGAAAAGATTGACTGAGACAATCCTGGATTCTGGATTAGCTTATAAGAAGATGATTGAGATAATCAAGGCTCAAGGCGGAAAAGAGGTTGATCCAAACAAGATGAAATTAGCTAAATTCCATTTCAGTGTAAGGACCCAGAAAAATGGTCATGTCAAGCATATTAACAATAATCATATTTCTAAGATTGCTAGATTAGCAGGTGCTCCAAAAGCTAAAAATGCTGGAATCTATCTCTACAAGCATGTTGGTGACCCAGTCGAGAAAAACAATAGGATCTTCACTATCTATTCCGAATCAAGGCAGAAGCTGAATAATGCAATTGATTTCTACAAAGAATTTGACGGATTTGATATTAGGTGAATAATTTTTAATATAAGAAAAAAAACGCCACCGCCCAACGCTGGACATGTGGTAAAATTCCGTAATCATCTACTTCTTAATATGATAATTAAGAGGATAACTCTTATTTAAGCTCTTCCATTATTTTGTGACAAAAGTATTCTCCAACACTTGTTTTTAAGAAGTACTTTGTATCCCACTTTAAGATACAAATCTTATATAAAATAACCAAACAGCCGGGGTTGGTGCGAAAATAGTAATTATTGTTTGAATTTTGATTTGAACTTGTCCCATGAGGCATATTCTATTTTTTGTTGTTCAGGCAATACACAAATATTTAGGTGTTTGTTAAAGAAATTGATAAATTCTTTTCTAGTCA
>JBDROB010000031.1:0-10548 GCA_043810355.1 Candidatus Woesearchaeota archaeon | reverse complement strand
CGTTGAAAAAGTCTCCGTCCGTGCCATGTTTGCCATTGTTTGCCGTAGGCAAACATGGCATGGCTGGACGTAGCTGACCATGTTCCCATGATTCATTATGGGGTTATGGTCAGCGAAGTAGGAGATTTTCAACGCAGCCGTAACTAAGGTGCTATTGAAAAATTAGCCTACTCCAGTGACCTTAACTAAGTATTATGAGGTAATATTTTCAATATGGAAAATTTATAGAAAAGTTTAAATAATTCTATTGTTGATATTTAGATATCAAAGAGGTAAATGTATGGATCTAACTAGTTTAAATAAAAAGATTGTGTTGATTGCATTCTTTACTATCATTATATTTGAGATCTCAATATTTGTGTCTGGAAGAAGCTGTATTGTCAATGAGGACTGTGATGATGAAGAATTCTGTACAACAGACAGATGCATAAATGAGACAAACTGCCCTGCAGGATGCACTGTCAATAATTGCACGACCTGCACAAACAGGACTGTATGCAAAAATGACAGGATTTCAAGCTGCAGCGAGCAAAGATATGTAAAAATTGGAGAACATTTCTCAATGGGAAAGGATTCCTGCCAAAAATCATATATTTTTGAAGACCTAGATGAAGAGGACAATTATGTTGTGATAAACGGACAAAAAAAATATTATCCAACAGACAATGCATCATTAAATGATAATGGATATAAAATAAGATTTAGTGAGGATTACAATCTCACATATACATTAAGGTATAATGAAGAAAATAATATATTATATCTAGAAGATGTGAATCCATCATGCCCTATAAGAGATACTTGCGATAATTATCTTGACTGCAATGATGAAAACATATGCACAATAGATGACTGCACAGGATTTCCAAGAAGATGCATAAATAAACCTGTGTTATACTGCAAAGATGATGATTCATGCTGCCCTGAAAGATGTGATTATACAGATGACAATGACTGCGAACATTGTACAACTAACAATGATTGCAATGATGGCAATATAACAACAATGGACTATTGTGAAACAGAAACTGGAAAATGCCTGAACAGGATCATCACAATATGTATGAATAATGATTCTGTATGTCCAGGCAACTGCAATTATCTGAGTGATTCTGACTGCATAAAACCATTTGAATGCGGAAACAACATCTGTGAACCTGAAGAATCAAGTGATACATGCTGTGTTGACTGTGAGTGTGGCTTAGGTCTAGCATGCAAAGGGGGGGTATGTGAAAAAACAGAAAGAAGCATAATATTAGATTCCCTCAACAATCATCCTGACATTATTGGAGAGATTGATAATTTTATGGATGAAGGCTACTTAATCTTTAAGACAACTCTCAGCAAAGAAGATGGATACTGGGATTATGAAATGATATTAAAAAGTAATGAAAGCGAAAAATATCTGAGCGGAAGGATATACAATGAAACATACATAACTATAACAAAACAAAGGAAAATCAACTGGAAATTGATTATTACAGGTGTTGTAGTAACTCTCATCATCCTATTAACAATTGTCTTTTCAAAAATTAAGATGAAAAAAATTGAGAGAGAACCTGAAAATATGGAGGAGATGATATATACAAAAGACCAGAATGAGCCACCATTATACCAAGATCACCCAAAATCATATTATGGAGACAAGGAAAAATATTATCAAGATAAAGAGGATGAATACTGATGAAAGGAAGACCAATCAAAAGCCAGATAAGGCAGAACATCATTGAGATACTTCATCATATGAAGAGAGCATATGGGTATGACTTATACAGAATATATGTTGAAATCTTTCCTAAAGTGACACTTAGATCAATATACTATAATCTAAAGAAAGGTGTTGACCTTGAAGAGATCAGAATTGATAAAATAGAAAGAGAGAAGGGAAACTACAGCTGGGGAGAGGAAGCAGAGAAAAAGTATTATGCAATCGGGAAAAAAGCAGATGTTAAAGATGACAAGAGAGTAAGTGATTATTTCTATAAAATCAAGAAAAAGTCATAAAAATCTAAAAAGGATTTTCATGTGACAAAGAATTCTACCTCATTGATAATTCTGTTCTGAAGAGAGTCATAGCACTCAATAAAGAAATTATGGAAACCAATATCAAGATTCTCAAGCTGAACCTCAAAAATGTATTCATCTACAGGAAACATAGCTGTCAGACCATGAACCATATCCTCATAATAACCACATCTCACATCATTATCTGAGATCTCTTTTGACATGACTACTGCCAAATACGGGGATGAAGAAGGCACATCATCACCTGACATATAGAGTGTGTCACCAACCCTGATGTTTGACCCTGTGATAGACAAAACATCTTCCAACTCCTTTGACCTATTAAAGCTCAAAACAACACTATCATGATTGACATTCCTGTCTGGCAAAACCTTATCCCTGCATTTAATATAGGCTGTAGAATTATGATGAGGGATCAGAATTGATGTCGGGCAAATGAACAAGCCAGCATGGTTTGCATCAGACTCATCACAATCAGAAAACAATGATGTGGAATCCTCAAAAGATAAATTATCAAATGAATACTTACACAACTTATCCTCATCAAAATAGAGATTGAAATTCAAGCTGGCTACATCATAATACATGAATTCATCCCTCTTCAACAAGTCTGCATCAATGAAAACATTATTATCAATTGCCTCAAAATAAGGAGCAGAATACCTAGGGTGTGAAAGATTATCAGCCAGAAGGAAATTTAAAGAATATTCCTCAATATTGATAGGATTGTCAAGGCATTTCACAAATATCTCTGTGCTATCATCTTCAAAAGGAATAGAACCAGTACATTTGTATGATCCATATCCAACACCTGAATAACTCATTTGATCAGAAGGACAATCAAATGAATACTGCAGTTGAGAGTAAGGCTTATCAATAAAATCAAACCTGCATTCAGCAGGCTCATTAACATAATACAAGATATCAATCATTGATGCTTCTGAAGCAATCTCAGATCTGTTTTCAGGATCTGACTCTATAAAAACAACAGGATAATTATCAACTGCATCAACATCAATCTGGAACTTGATATAAAACGGCTGAGTGTTCTGGTTTCCTGCCTCATCAACGCACTTAACAAACAAGAAATATCCATTATTCTCAAAATTCTCCAGAATAACCTTTGCAAGGTCTTTGAGATAAGGAAACATATCAATAAAAGGCTGGACAGTCCTCAAAATGAGCTTGACTACCCTATCACCTATCTCTGTGACATCAATGCCTTTTATCGACTCAAAAATCTCTATCTCAAGCCTGTATTTATCCTTATAATTCTCATAAGTATCCTCTAAATTAGAGATCATGTCAACTATCTCAGCCAATGATTTAATATCCAGATATTTATACACTTTTGAAGGAACAGACAGCTCTTTTGGAAATCTCAAAAATATCGTATGGTTCAAGTTGAATTTAGGATCGCCAAACCAGATTGCAGGCAGGCTATAATAATCAAAGATCGGAAGATAAGCCAATTTACACCTTGCTGGTTCGTCTGTATTAATCCCAAATGAAAATGGGAAATAAGGCATAACAGCTGGAGTGATCCCATAACCATCAATCCTCCTGTCTGCAGCTGTTATATGATCAGGCGAGGCTGAGAATCCATCCTGCAATGAAGCGTCATTAAAGAAAATATTTGGAGGATCATGATCATCTGAATTAAAAGCAGTGCAAACACCAACTCCTTGTTCCAACTCAAACTTGCAATTCTTACCAAGGCTCTTGCACCTATACTCTGAACAAGGCTTTTCAGGATCAGAGCTGCAAAACCTGCAATCAGAGCTTCCTTCTGGTGGAATCCAAAGAGAACAGAAGGAATATTCCAATACCCAAGGATCAAGATCAATCAATGAAAAAGGATTCAATGAGATTGACTGGACATAATCGAGATAAGATACTGTCTGCTCCATCAAGACAGGAAGAATCTCAAGAGTAGTAGGATATTCTGGAACCAAAAGATTCTGATTTGTTGAGTAAAGATCAACTATCAATGGAGGATCAAATCCAAGATCAGACACAGGATCCTGATTAAGGTTTTCATCCAGATAAATATAATCAGCAGGAATGTCAGAAGGATCTGTATTAAAGTAACCAGTAAGAGTCAATCTGTCTGCAATATTCCTAAAATTACCGCAGTCACCTAATCTTATGCAGTATAAAGCAGTGTCATCAACAAAATCACGAGGACAAGCACCCCAACCCTTGCAATAAGCATATTGAGTGGCTAAAGAGCAGACATCAGAGCCAAAACCATCCCAAAACCTAAAACCAGGAGGCACTTTAGGAAAGCATTTCTTGTTGTCATATTGCAACCTTACTCTTGAATCGTCCATATTGCTCAATAAACTTGAATCCCACTGGCAATCTCTTTTTGTCTCATCAATGCAACATGTCTCTGTTGTACAAAATCCACAATCATCCCATCTATTAACTCTACAAAGAGCCTTGTCATCCTGCTGGGTGCAAAGCTCTTCCCTATAATCCCTGCATTCTTCTTTGATAACCTCACCATCTATGCAACTCTTCTTATAATGCCTTGATCCAACATATGACAATCCATATGAAGCAAGCTTCTGGACTGAATCATATTCACACCAAGAAGCACCATGAGAAATATCATTGCAATCAGAACAACCTGAGCCTTCACAATCCTGTAAATTAGATTCAGGATATTCACTGTTACAGATTGTAACCTGCCCGTCATTCCTCTGGCACAAATCTGTATCAACATTCTTGAAACACATCATATCATACTGGTTAAGGCAATCCTTGCCAATCTTTTCCATAGAGGGAGCAGAACCTACTTTGACAGATGTATCTTCTCCCTGCAATGAGAACCTAAAATCAAGATTTTCCCTTATCTTAGGATCATCCCTTTGCAAAGAATAAACAATATTAGGATAAGGTCGATGCTTTTCGACCTTAATGAATACATTATTGTCCACCATCCAAATGTCCTGATCAAAGAAACCCTTATTGACCTCATCATTCACAATTGAAACCACAAGATCATACATGAATCCGATATTAGATGGAATTTCAACAAAATAATCCTCAACATGGACTTTTTTTCCATTAATTGTCATGATGATCGGATAATTCAATTCCACTTTCAATCCGTATTTCCCTAATTTGACATCAAATACCATATCACTTGCCTCAATCTCTATCCCTCTCTCTGTAAAACTTGAGAAATCCAGACATTCATCCATCAATGAAGGGAGTACACTCTCTAATTGCTTCTCAATATCCTGCCTAGTAATATATGAATTCTGGCATGACTTATAACCTTCAACATGATTGCAAAATATCCTATATCTGTCTTTATTGTACCAGATATAATCATCTTCATTGAGCACTAATTTACCTCCATTTTGCGCCAGTTCAGGCAATAATGGCTGAGTCTTCTGATAGATACAGGACTGGACATACTCTTTCAAAGAAGTCTCATCACTAGGAATCTTCAAGATATCTGGACCTTGAGTATTAGGAGGAGCCCTGAAAGTAGTCTTAACATAGAAGAAGGTCACTGCTCCTAATAACACAATTATGCCTAATATAATAAATGCAGATACCTGCGATTTCCTATTCATTTGCACCTCTTTTTTTATCTTATTTTTCTTATTTTACTCTTTTTATCTCTTTTCTTAATGCAGTTGAAGAGAGATCATGCAATTGGATGATTGAATCCATCTTTTTCTTAATTGTACGAATA
Organism: Candidatus Woesearchaeota archaeon; assembly: GCA_043810355.1. GTDB lineage: Archaea > Nanobdellota > Nanobdellia > Woesearchaeales > JAGVYU01 > JAZDHV01. The sequence goes on along the minus strand of JBDROB010000031.1, from coordinate 4,808 downwards.
TAATATTCATATTCAGTCTTAGTGAGTGTCTTGTCATTCAGGATCTTCAAAATAATCTCTTTCTGCTTTTTCTTGAATAATATGTTTAGAGAAGATTGGAGGTTTTTCTCCTTTAATCTAAGAATTGTGTTTGAAAGTATGGATTCTGGCATAATTATGGCTTATATTAAATTTATAATATATAAAGTTTATTATTTTATACATTTAATTGTATTATTTTATACAATTTATTGTATCAATCTAATTATTGGTATTATTAGGTTTGAAAAAAGAAAAGTTTATATAATCAAAAAATTAATTTCATAATATGAAAACAAAAATATTATTATTTTCTATTCTTGTCTTATCAATGTATATTATAGGATGCTCAGAAAATGGGTGCAGCTGTGATGAGGAAGAAGACTGTGACTGTGTAGAATCAGGAGTTGATTCAGATGGAGAACCAGAATATGAATACAGATGCACTGGAGGGGATTCCTGCGGATGCGACAGCTGTGACTCAGATGAGAGCAGAGATGGAGAATCCTGCACTCCTACTTAAGACATATTTTTATATATTATTCTATATTTCAAGAAAACATGATAGAAGTTCCTGTAATCAAGAAGATATCAATTAATTTCTTTGGACTAGAATTCATTTTAGCAGTGTTTTTTTCATTAGCACTGCTTGCTTTTCTGGTATTTTTTATATTTTATCTTATTGAAGCCAAAAGGAAGAAACTGAATATGAAAGAAGTGATAATTTCATTTTTTATTTCATATTTAGGGGTGATAATAGGATCAAGGATATTCTTTTATTTCCTACCATGGTGGAGCTGGCATAAAGACTGGACTCTTATATATAGAATTACACGATTCATTAATCCATTCACTTCAGGAATGGTGTTTTATGGAGGAATATTAGGAGGAATATTCACTCTCTGGCTCTATTGCAAGATAAGAAAATTAAACTTCTGGAAATACATTGATGCGGCAGCTCCTGCTACACTCATTTCTGTTGCAATTGCACGCCTTGGTTGTTTTCTTACAGATGACACATGCAGGGGTGTTGCAAGCAGCTTACCATGGGCTGTCACTAGAATAAAAGAGGGAGTGATATTACATGATGGTGCGATTCATCCTGCTCCATTTTATGCAACAGTTATGCTGACAATCATATTTATTATTGTATGGAATCTTAGGAAAACAGAGAAATATGACGGTTGGCTGACATTGGTTGGACTTATAGGATATTCTGGCTATAGGTTCTTGATTGAGTTCATCAGATATTATCCAGAAAAATTATTCAGATGGATCACTCCCAGCCATCTTTGGAGTGCTATTGTGTTTGCTGTGGTATTATATTTATTTATCAAGAAAAACAAAGAATATGATAAGAAAAAGAAAAAGATGTTTCATAAGAAAGCGATTACTTCTTAATTCTTGATTCTAATTTTTTAAAAAATCCAAGAACAGCGAATGCCTCTCTTTTTGTAAGGAATGATTTTCCAAAGATGCGCTTCCAAGCCATAATCTGAGTCTGCTTTTTCTCTTTTGTCGCAAAATCAAGCTTGTCAAGGATTGTCTTGAGTTTTTTACTGATTATGTCCTTATCTATCTTTGATGAAGGGGTTATGTGAGAGGAAACATTTAATTTATTTGATTGTTTTGAGATTTCATATAATAAGATGGCAATAGAATGAGATATATTCAATGTGGGGTAGGTTTTTGAGGAAGGGATTGTCACAATGAAATCGCATTCCTTTATCTCCTCATTGGTCAATCCAGAGGATTCCCTTCCAAACAGGATTCCGATATTTATTTTTGAGTTTTTTGCATCAATCTGGTTTAGCTTTTTTGCCAATTGCTCTGGAGTTATTGGAGATCTTGGAAGATTATAGTCTGTGCCTAAAGAAGCAGTTGTTGCAATAAGGCAGTCAAAGGATTTTAGATAAGAAAAGGATCTGGTCTTTGCTGATTTCAAGATATCATTTGCATGCTTTGCCCTGTTTCTTGCATCTTGAGCAGTTTTTTTACATTTTGGATCTATGAGAATGAGGTTTTTCTGGTCAAAGTTTTTCATGACTCTAGCAATTGCTCCAAGATTTCCTGGATTTTCAATCTCCATCAATATTATAGATATCATTTTAAGGGATGAACAGGAATTTCAATATAGGCAAGACAAGCATTACCACAATAAGGAACAATAAGATCATAGTGATTTTTGAGATTATTGACATAGCTTTTTTCTCATCCACAAAAATATCCAACAGTCCATGAAGCATCCTTCCACCATCGACAATCACAATTGGCAGAAGGTTACCAAGACCAAGGCCGAAGTTGAATAAGAAAATCCAAAACATCAATTCTAGAATCCATTTAAAAAAACTTGAAAAGAAAAGATATATTCCTTTTTCAGACTGATATGGCACAACTCCAAGAAAAGCCTTGGATTCATTATCATCATGAGCAGAGAGCATGACATCAAATGAAATATCCTTATTGCCAATTGATATCACATCATCTGGAGAGTATTTTTCCAATTCACCTATAAAACCATCAATTGAAAGAATAGTATTCCCATTTATCTGGTTATAAGTAATATTGCCATATAATCCAGCATTAAGAGCAGGAGTATTATTTGTATTGTTGATGATCCCAAAATTTAGGCCATTCGGCTCAAAAAAAACAGATGTTAAAGGAGCAAAAACAAACTGGAACAGAACCATAACAAATATTGCAGCCAAAATATTTGAGAAGGGGCCTGCAGAGAAAATGGTTATGTGAAAATAGTTCTTCAGATAAAAAAATCTTGATACAAAAACCATAAAAATGAAAAGGAAGACAACTAAACTAAAAGACAGATAAGGATTGCTAATTAGAAAAGGAAGCCTTTTTAGGAAATAATGATAAATCAAATAGATTAAAATTCCACATGAAATAATAAAAAACCACCAAGGGAATTTTCCTTGATTTTTTCCAATAGCATTCTTTTTATGAGCATCATCCACCCTTTTTTTCAATTGAGCCTCATCTGGCTCAACAAAAGCTGCTGGAATAGGACCAAACATAGCAAAACCTGAACTCTTAACATGGATATCATTTGCTCTGGCAACAACACCGTGAGAGAATTCATGGATAACAATAACAACAAATAATGCGATTATGCCAATAAAAAAGGGTATTGTCAAGCCACCTGCTCCTGCAATAGGCAAACCAGGAAGAGCAAATCCAACAACAGGAGGAGAAGATGGAATAAAGAATAATGCATAAAATCCATACAAGATGAATCCCACAATAATGATCATACCTAAAAAACCTATTGAAACACCAATATAACTCAAATCCTTGATAAACCAATTGAATCTCTTAGCAATACGATCCATCAATTTGAGACCAATCTTTGTCTTATAGAGGGCGATGAATTTAAGCTGGATCTCAAATTTTCTCCTGTTTATGTAAATGATCAATGCAAATAACAGGTAAAAAAGAAGGACAAACTTATAATTATTAATAAAATCATAAAAGCGAATAAATGGGGTAATAGGTATTATCATTATAACAAATTGATAACCCAATGTTTAAATATGTTACTAAAATTATGTGCCATTGGAAATATTAGAAACCGAATATAAAAAATATAAGAAAAGAAGAATATAAGAAGAAAGAAAGTAAGAAGAAAAGATTTACTTTTTCCTCATAGGCCTGAAGTTGGCTGATTTGCAGTTCTTGCATTTGATCTTTCCTGCAAGAATCTTCATAATAGGAGCCTTGATTGTAGATTTGCATTTTTTACAAACAAACTTACCATGAAATAATCTTGCTTCAGCTTCTGCGAACTTAACCAAAATAATCACCCCAAGTGATATTTTGGGTAAGCTCAAAAATCTTTGATTTTTGTTGCTTAACCATTTTTATTCACCTGACTTAATCTGTTTCATAACTCTCTGATCAAGGATCTCCCAATAAAGGATAGTACATCCTTCAACAACAGACCCTTTCAAATCATCTGGAATCTTAAGATCAAAAGTCTCATAATTTGTAGAATCCATGACATTAGCAGTATCACCAATGATTGAAAGCACTTGAGCATTCTTTTTCTCAACAAGAGGAACATCAACAGAATCATGACCTGGCATTACAGCTTCTCTCTTCTTGCCATCAATAATGCCCATAGCAGTCAAACGGACTTTTGCATGACCATGCTTGCCAGGACGAGATGTCTGAGTATCAGTTATTCTGCAAGCAACACCATCAAGAATAATATAATTACCTTTTTGCAAATCACCAACAGATGATTGTTTTATTTCTCCCATGATTTATCACTTTAATAGTTTTTAAAATTTATTGAATATTGGATTAATTTAAAAATTTTGTTATTTAATGCTTAGCAGCAAGCTTAACATCACCTGACTTAACAGTCTTTCTGCCTGCATGATGAGCATAACGCACAGCGTTTTGGGCGATTTCCTCAGCAATATCCTCAATAATCTCCTTTAATGAAGCCTTTGCCTTATCAGAGACCCTTTCTGCACCACATCTCTTTAAAATCTTCTCCATAGCTGCTAAAGGAAGCAATTTCTTAGATACTGGCATGAACAACACCCCCCAATGCTTTAAATGAATATTAATGATATATTCTCTTAGATTTTGTGAAACTAGGATTGTTTATAAAGATTGTGGTTTGATCAGTATCTCCGATTGTATGTGTGGTTATAACTTGGGATTCTTTGGTTTTGAGAAAAATTAAGGTGTTGTTTTGTTGTTTAGTGGTGGGTCTGGTGTTTTTTCTATATTCTTTTTTCCCCTCCCCCATTACTATTTGTGCT
>JBDROB010000030.1:0-6835 GCA_043810355.1 Candidatus Woesearchaeota archaeon | reverse complement strand
GCACAAATAGTAATGGGGGAGGGGAAAAAAGAATATAGAAAAAACACCAGACCCACCACTAAACAACAAAACAACACCTTAATTTTTCTCAAAACCAAAGAATCCCAAGTTATAACCACACATACAATCGGAGATACTGTTATTAGGAAAAGATTAATATACTATTAAATATATTTTCAAGATGATGTATTTTAAGATTAAAAAAGTCAGGACTATTGGAATATTCCAGATCATTCTTGCTTGGTCATTGATGGTATTGATACTGTGTTCAACTATTATTGCATTTAATATTGGAAAGAATGGAGTCATAAGATATGGTAAGAGTGTAGATAAGATAATTGACAAGTGTGAGACAGAAGATTGCAAGACTCAGGTCATTGCAACTGCATTGTCAACTGTATTAATCCTGAGATTTATTATAATATTATTTATTCTAATAGAACTGTTGCTCATATTTTTATCAGCAAATCTTTATTTCCATGGGAATGCAAATATGTTAAAGAAATCATAATTATTTTTTTCTTAACATTGCCTTCAGCTTTGGCCAGTGCTCATCACTCACTATATAGCCGACGCATCTCTTTGATCCGCACCTGCAAGGATGGTCTTTAAAGTCTTCTAGATCAAAACCATAATCATAGCTGATCTCTTCCCCTTTTTTAATTTCTCTGTTTGAGACAATCCATATCTTTCCTTTGCTGATGTCTACCTTGCAATTTGGCTCGCAAGAATGGTTTATCAGCCTGGCTGTGTTCCAAGGGACATTTCCATCAATATCAATTTTCTTGTTCAATTCAAATAAGTACACATTGCCTGTGTTTTCATCTTTTTTTGCCTTTTCCCAATGTTCGTCCCAGACCTTGTCAGACTCGGCTTGAGTAAGTTTATTGCCGACATATTCTATGATTCTTGTGTCTTTTGGGATGTCAGTCCTTGCATAAACACCATTATTATGGATCCTTGACTTGCTCACTGTTATCCATTTTGATTTGGTTGTTATCATAGAAAATTAAATTTGAATCCTGTTTAAAAACCTTATGATTTTTATACTGGAATATAGGTAAATTTTTATAATAAATAAATATTAGATGTGATATGGTTCTGATTGTCAAAAAGATTAGGAACAAAAGAGGGGACATTTTGCTTATAACTTTGAAATCTGTCAATGACATGTTTGAAAGGCATGTTGACAGGCTCTTTCTTGCTCCTGGCAGGCCAAACACATGCTTTGTCTCTTCAAAACATTCTTGGACTGGAAAACCATCTCATACCAAGATTATAAAATTATTATTGGAATCTTTGGAATATAGGGTATTGTATGAGGGTGAAAAGCCTTATCCAATCCCTCACCATCTTTTCACAAATATCTTATGCAGGGATTTTGACAGTTCTGGCAATCCGATCTCAGATCCTTTTGAAGGAGATTTTATGATCAATCTGAAAAGGATAAGGGGTGGAGGAAAATTAGCTGTTAAGACAATAAGGACTATTGAGCATATCAATGCTTCTGAAGATATTAAGATAAAGAATACAATAAATAAAATAGAGGCAGAATGTGAGCTGGTGATGATATTTTATATTCATCACATTCATCCAGCAAGAAAAAGGTAAGATCAATTATTTTGTAGTTGCATCAGTTTCTGAAAACTGTTGTCGGAATTTATCAAGAGAATCCTGATATACAAAATTCTTATATGCTCCTGCGACATCACTTGAATATATTTCTGCACCATCTATAGGTATTGCATGCATTCCAGCCAATATTTGTTCCCTTGTGCGATTATCAAAATAGAATTCAGTCAGGTCTGAAAGATATAGTGTTTCAGTTCCTTGCAGTTGTGTAAAATCATCATTGCCACGTTTGATCCTATCGCTTATCACTGACCTGATCAAAGGTAGTTGTCCTGGCAGGACCCTTAATAATAGTTCAATCTGAGTTGAATCATAGAATAAATCCATGAATCTTTCAATCTCCAGCCTTTCAAATGTTTCAAAATCCATAATATTGTCATTAGTTCAATTACTATTTATAAATCTTTCTATTTATTATTACTTGATAGTGGTTAATTAATATTATATAGCTAGCTCATAAAAGTATTTCATATGAAACTTTACATAGCTTCAGACCATGCAGGTTTTGATGTAAAAGAAAACCTTAAGAGATATCTTAAAAAGAAGAATATCAAATATGAGGATTTAGGTGCAGACAGGATCAAGCCAGATGATGATTATGTTGATTATGCTGTTGAAGTCGGTGAGAAGGTTGCAAAGTCTCCTAAATCAATTGGAATCCTCATATGTGGTTCTGGGATTGGCATGTCAATTGCAGCAAACAAGGTCAAGGGAATAAGGGCTGTAAATGCCTATGACACATACACTGCTGTTGTCTCAAGGCAGGACAATAATGCAAATGTCCTCTGCCTAAGAGGCAGAAAATTCTCTTTTTCAAGGATAAAATCCATTGTAACTGCATTCCTCAACACTGGATTCACAAAGATCAAGAGACATGAGAGGAGAATAAAAAAGATTAAGGATTTGGAAAAATAAGATATCAAGACTAGATTGATAAAAAAGAGAATCAATTTAGAATTCGAATTGATATACATCCACATCGAATTCAAAAGAATCAAGTTATAATTAATAATCAACTTATAATATATGGGAAAAATAAACATATTATACAAGAGGGAACTATGAAATCTACAATTATTGCTTCTATCATTGCCGCTTCCCAGAAAGAGATGGATGAAAGGATTGATAGAGTCAAGAATCATGTAAACGCCATCCAGCTTGACATAATGGATGCTAAATTTGTCCCTACTCATTCTCTTGATTTCAATCTAAATATAAAAAGGATCAAACCAAAGATTGAAGCACATCTGATGATTAATAATCCAGAAAAATGGATTGATAAATATTCCAGATTTGTTGATGCAATCATTTTCCATTATGAGTCTGTTTACAGAAATAAGATTAAAGGAATGATAAAAAAAGTGAAAAAAAAGAAAAAAAAGGTCGGGATTGCGATAAATCCAAAAACATCAATTGAAGGGATTATCCCTTACCTTGATGAGATAGACCAAGTTATTGTCATGACAGTTGTTCCAGGTTGGTATGGGGCAAAATTTGTTCCACATAGCATTGAAAAGATCAAGGGATTGAGGAAGATTGCTCCAAGGCTTGATATTGAAGTTGATGGCAGTATCAATCCAAAGACAATAAAGAAGGCAAGATCAGCTGGTGCAAACAGGTTTGTTGTCGGCTCGTATCTGCAGAAAAGCAAGGACATAAAGAAAAGTATTAATACTCTAAATAGATTAATTAATGATGAATAATCAAATCAGGATAACAATCTTATTAAATCATATAATTCGGAATTTGATGTGATTTTATTTTGATTCAAATTCCTAAAAGATTAAAAAAAGTTGATACTATGAATAAAAATATTACTTTAAAAAATATTGCAAGCATCTTAAGGAGAGATTCCCTAAATATGACCACAAAAGCAGGTTCAGGCCATCCGACAACTTGCCTCTCATGCGCAGAGATCATAAGCACTCTTTTCTTTGATGAGATGAGTTTTGACAAGAACAATCCAGATAATCCCGACAATGACGAATTTATCCTGAGCAAAGGCCATGCTGCGCCTATATTATATTCAGCATTATTCAGGTCTGGCTGTATCAAGACTGATCTTTTGTCTCTAAGAAATCTGAAAAGCCCTTTAGAAGGCCACCCAGTACCTAGATCATTGAAATGGGTAAAAGTAGCGACTGGATCATTAGGCCAAGGCCTTTCAAATGGTGTTGGAATGGCAATTGCTGGAAAAAAGCAGAAAAAGGATTTCAGGGTATATGTCCTGTTAGGTGACAGTGAATGTGCAGAAGGATCGGTCTATGAAGCAGTTGAATTGGCTGTCCATTACAAGCTCAATAATATATGTGCAATAATTGACATAAACAGATTAGGCCAGTCAGGCCCTACAATGCTCGGCCACAATATTCTTTCATACAAGAAAAGGTTTGAATCATTCGGATGCAATGTGATTGCAGTGAATGGCCACAATATTGCTCAGATCCAGAAAGCATTGAATAAAGCCAGAAAGGCAAAATCAAAACCTACTGTAATTCTTGCAAAGACTTTCAAAGGCAATGGAGTCTCATTTCTTAAGAACAAGGATGGATGGCATGGCAAGGCATTGAACCAAGACGAGCTTTCTCAGGCATTGAAAGAGATACCTGATCCAAAAATCCCAAGAATAAATATAAAAAAGCCAAAAAAGAAAGCTTTCAAGATCAGGATTAAAAATAAAAGAATCAAATTAAACTATATTCTAGGGGATCAGGTTGCGACAAGGCAGGCTTATGGATATGCATTGACAAAACTGGCAAACAACAACAACACAATCATTGCATTGGACGGAGAGACATCTAATTCAACACATTCTGAAGAATTGAGAAAATCTGACAAGAGCAGGTATATTGAATGTTTTATTGCAGAGCAGAATATGGTTGGAATGGCTGCTGGATTAAGCACAAAAGGATTCAATCCATTTGCATCAACTTTCTCAGCATTCTTTTCAAGAGCCCATGACCAGATCAGGATGAACTCGATATCAACATTGAGCATAACTTATGTCGGATCTCATGCAGGAGTGTCAATTGGAGAGGATGGAGGGTCTCAGATGGGTCTGGAGGATATCGCCATGTTCAGGTGCCTTCCTGGATCGATTGTATTTTATCCAAGTGACGCAGTCTCTTGTGAAAAGCTTGTTGAACTGGCTTCAAGACTAAAAGGGACAAAATACATAAGGACCAGCCGGCCAAAGACCCCTATCATCTACAAAAACTCTGAAAACTTTATATTAGGAGATTTCAAGATCTTGAGAAAATCAAATAAAGATAAAGCAATTATTATAGGTGCAGGAATAACGCTCCATGAATCTCTTAAAGCTCATGATATCCTTAAAGACAAAGGGATAAGCACTGCTGTTGTCGACTGCTATTGCATCAAGCCTTTTGATAAAGACAAGTTAATCAAACTATCAAAAACTTCAGGAAAAAAAGTTATTGTTGCAGAAGACCATTATCATGAAGGTGGAATAGGGGAGATGATATCTCAAGCATTGGCTGGCACAGATATTATGATAAAATCTTTAGCAGTCCACAAGCTTCCTCATTCTGGGAAAGAGATGGAATTGTTGAAATTCCAGGGCATTGATGCTGATTCTATTGTCAAGGAAGTGATTGATTTAGTGAAATAGAACTAATAGACATAAGATCTAATAAGTATATAATCGATTGAATAAAGATAATAAAATAGAAAAGATAATAATAGAATAATCTAATTCTGAGAATGCCACACAATCGGATAAGGAAATGGGCTTTCCCTTGTCATCATCAGGGTAAACCTGTCACTGGCATTATAGTGCATATGCAAAGTGTTTGGAGAACCATTCTGCCAGCAATTGCCGAATAACAATACATCTTTAAGTGTATCCATCCTGTCTTCCCTTAGGATCTTTTGCCCTTTTACTGGATAATCCCTTCTAGTGTTGATCACCCACGGGCCTTTGTAATCCCCTGTGATAGGATCCAGCATCATTGCAGCCTCTGCATAATGCTTGATATGTTCAGGCTGCTCATATCCAAGATGCAACAGCAGTCCAATCTTCCATTTCTTATGTTCTAGGAATAGGATATCATCAATCCCTGCCCATTCTTCTTTTCTTAGCATGTTTTCAAGTGAGAACCTTGGATTATGTAACCTATGAGGAAGGTCATCAAGATCTGTAAATACATCCCATGCAATATATTTCCTAATCAATTCATCTCCTTTCTTATTATTATATGGTTTCTCAGGCCTTGTTCCTAGGAAATACCATCCCCATGGTGACTGCTTTAACCTTATATCTTTAGAATTATGAACATAGATTCCTGTATCCTCCAGTCCATTAACAGAATCACCTTCAAAAACTCTGGTCCCATAACCAACTTCTGGTCCAAATCCCTCATCAAATTTATCATATGTCTGGACAGGAATAAAGACAAGTCTTGGAAATTCTTTTCCACCTGCTTTTCTAGTGACCCAAGTGATATGAGGGTCCTGCATCCTCTCAAATATAGGAGCGTCTGGGACAATCTGCCAATGGCTGTTTACTGGAGAGAAAAACATCACTCTTGAGCCTCTCTCATCAAAATCCTTCTCAATCCTGGAAGCAACTCTCTGATATTCCTTGTCAATATCATCAAGAGACATACATCTTAATTGCCTGAATATATCAATATCACCTGGTCTTGGATTGTCAAAAAACCTGCTTGTAGAATTGTATCCATAGTGTTCTTGAGGGATTCCTTCAAATCTGACTTCTTCAACTTCATAATCAGGATGCATTAATCCCTCATATTCATCAACAAGTTCAGAAATATGTCTGGGCTGATCAGGTGAACACTCTTCCACAGTTGATAAATCTGATCCGATTTTACCTTCACACACTCGTAGTTATTATTAAAAACTTATTTGATTTTATTATTTAAAAACTTTTTGGTCAAATAATTAATATAATCATGATTTCGTGACAGTTATTTAGTCAGTGATTTCTATTAAATTTTATGTTTAAGAATTAAAGATAGCTTATTTTTGACTCTGTAATAATGACATTTTTATTATGAATTAATCCGGAATATATACGAAAAACGGCTGCGTTGAAAATCTCCTACTTCGCTGACCATAACCCCATAATGAATCATGGGAACATGGTCAGCTACGTCCAGCCATGCCATGTTTGCCTACGGCAAACAATGGCAAACATGGCACGGACGGAGACTTTTTCAAC
>JBDROB010000029.1:0-21052 GCA_043810355.1 Candidatus Woesearchaeota archaeon | reverse complement strand
GCGTTGAAAAAGTCTCCGTCCGTGCCATGTTTGCCATTGTTTGCCGTAGGCAAACATGGCATGGCTGGACGTAGCTGACCATGTTCCCATGATTCATTATGGGGTTATGGTCAGCGAAGTAGGAGATTTTCAACGCAGCCTCATACTTGATTACTTTAATAACTTTAATAAGCCAATATAAAATATATATAAAAACATATATTTTCAATAATATTAATCATGCCAATATTATAAAAATCATAAAAAGTTAGGCACTATATATATTTTTCTATAACACTCAACCATAGGCTTTATATTATCAGAATTCAGGTATTACAGCATTTAAAACATATATTTTGTAGTATACATACTTACAGGTTTTTCTCTACTATCTGACCATTTTCTTCAGTAAATATTTGGGCACTGAATCTTAGAACCTTATTTTCCTTGTTCTTCCAGGCATTTTTTTCCATTCCAGCTTTCTCACAAGTCATTATAAGGGCTTGTTTAGCATCACAGTTATATTCAGTAAACACCTGAGGTAAAAGCAGTCCAGAACTGATCCTTCCCTTAATTATCAATCCGTCTCTTCCGATTTTGATTTCTTTTGTATAGCCAGATGGTTCACCTTTCAATTGTATTGGCACTGTAAGAACACTTATTTCAACATTTATATCCTTATATTCCTCTTTCTTTAATGGGCTAAACCTAGGATCTTCAAAAGCTGCATTCCTTGCACTATGTACAATTGCATCCCACAGAGGTAGATAAGGTTCTGGATACCCAATACACCCTCTTAGCTTCCTATTGGATGTGAGTGTTACAAAACATCCTTGTTTAGCTTTAAACTTTTTCTTTATGCTCTCGTCGACAACAAGTTTATTTCCTCCCAGGACTTCTTCAATACTATCTCTTGCTAGCATAATCAATTCCTTTCCCTCATCTAATGATAGTGCCATTTTAGAATAAGCTACTTGATTTCTTTTTTTGCTGACTTCACCAGTTTTTCATTATTCTTTTTTATCCTTTTTATCGCATCTTTGATTGCTTTCTTTGGGCTTGTGGAAGTATCAGTCTCAATGATAAAATGTGGCTTTCCTACAAGCGGATGTGATAAAAAGTAGGTGCTGATCTTTACATGATTATCATTGTTTAATTCTTCCTTTAGGCTTTGGCAAAATGAATGGCTCTCTCCAACAACTTCAAATTCAATTTTGTTTTTAGAATCTTCAATTATGTTTATTTCCATTTTAGTTAACCTCAATATGATATATAGTTTTTGTTTGATTTAAATAATTTGTTGTTTTTTACCCATTCCCATCACATTCCCATTCCCATTCTTGCTGGGAATAATAATTTTATCGTCGATAAAAATATAATCAACTTTTTTTCTCAAGCAGCCAGCATCCTACCCCAATATATTGGATTTTCTTTAAATGGAACTTCATTGTCTGCTTAAGAGGGAACCTAAATTCAAAATATTCAATGATTTTGAATCCAAAATCTCTTGAAATAGACTCAATAAACCTTTTTGACTCACTTTTGTGAAACGAATACATTTTATTACTTAATCCAAAAGCTTTCTCTAAAAATGCCTTGTCTGCATGCTCACTTTTTGTTCCAAAGGGTGGATTCTCTATTATAAGATCAATATTCTCATCAAAACCACTCAAGTCTTTTACATCTTTTGTCATGAATATTGCCTCCCCCACTTCAAAACCCTCACTTTTCAGCATTTCATAGTTATCCTTAGCTATATTTATCACATTTTCATCAATATCAACAAAATATACCCTATTCGCACCTACTAATAATGTTCCTAAACCCAATATTCCAGTGCCACATCCAAGATCAAGTATCACTTTTCCTTCTATCAGACCTCTAAATAGCCCATTCCATACTATCTCAGCAGCAATATTAGGCTCAGTCATATACTGTTCAATCCTCACATTAGCCTTTGAGAACCCCTTTAACCTGCTCAGAACCACTTCAAGGGATTTTTTTGACACAATTTTACCTGATTTTACCATATTTCACTCCAAATGAACTCTCACTTTTCATATATAATTCTTCTTTTTTAACTAAATTATGTTCAAATTCATATACTTTTCCTATATTCATATATCTACTTAAACACTCACTTTTATGCAAAATAACCAAGAAAGGTCGTATAAAATACACTCACTAATATCCATATTTGATCCCAAAACACTCATATTATTACTCACTTTATTCTCCTTCATTATTTTCCTCACTTATTACTTTCACTCTTCTAAATCTCACCAATGACTCTAAAATATTGTTCAATAAATATCTAATATTTTTTCTTTTCATATTATTTCATTTAAATTTTGATTAGTTGATTATTATATTCATTTATTTCAAACAAGTTAATATTCCCATCTTATTCCCATTCATTCCCACTTATTCTCACCATATTCCCACTAACATCCCATTATATTCCCAAAATAAATATAATAAGACCAATACATATTGTATATAAAACTTACTATTTGATATTCCCATTTTGTTCCCATTATATTCCCACAATATTCCCAAATAACACAATATTTATATAGGTGGGAATAAATTTTATTAAGAAGATGTTTTTATTTAATAAAAAAGAGATTACGAGACTGGATTCTGCAATCAAAAATTCTTTCATTAATGTCAAGTCTGACATCCAAAATATTTCATATTCAGTTGATATCACAAACCAAAATATCCAGAATATATATGCATGGATAGAGCATTTGCAACACGAAAATCATATTTTATCTGATGAGATTTCAGAGATCCATAAAATCCTCAAATTATCCCCAAATACAAAAGAGGAGATAAAAAGAATAGTTGATTACTATTATTCTTTTGAAGATATTATAAATAAAGTTCATACTCTCGATGATAGTATTACCTTTTTGACTAATAAGTTTAAACAGATATCAAATATTAAAGATTTTGATATAGCCAGCCAATTACAATATTTGGCAGAGATTAAAGAGCTTAAGATTAAGATTGATGAGATAGAGAAAAATGCTATTAAAAGGCCTTCAACAAGGGAAAAACTTATCAAAAAAATCACTGTAAAATCAAGGGAATATGTTAGGAATTTAATTATCTCTTACATCCAAAAATATGAGAAAATCTCAGCTTTAAAATTGAGGGAGATGATTGTTGAAGAGCAAGGATTGGCCTCAAAATCAGCATTTTATCGTCTATTAGATGAGATAGAAAGATATGATGAGGTAGAGGTCATTAAGGATGGAAAAGCCAAATATTATTTCTTTAAATTGATTGCCCATCCTTAACATTATATTAAAAAATCTCTATCAAACCAATTATTCCTGAAAACCAAAAACTATTTAAACAACCTCAATTCAGATTTCTTTGTTGAGGGGTGATTTTATTGACTAATGATTTGATTAGAAATAAGTGTGTTAAAAGTGTTTTTAGAGACCAGATAGATGATTTTTCTGAAATTCTAGATAGTGTTCGTGAAGAGTTTGATGATCACTTGGCTTCTATCAATGAAAACACAAATGAGATACAGGCAAACTATGAGTACATCTGCAAGATTGATGCAAAGCTTGACAAGCTTTCTGAACGCATGGATCAGGTCCAGATTTTTATGAGAAAATTTGGTTTTGCAGTCATGGAAGAGCCAAAGTTTGAGTGCAAGTCTCTTACAAAAAATGAGCAGGGAGTATTCCTGATCCTTTACACACTTGATGAGAAAGGAGCTGTAACCTATGATGATATATCTAAAAAATCAGGATTGCCTCATAAGCTTGTGAGTGAATATATCACAAATATGGTTGAGAAAGGAGTTCCTATCCTTAAGAGATACATACATAATAAGGTTTATCTTAGATTGGATAAGGATTTCAAAAAGATTCAGGCAAAAGAGAATATACTTAAGATTACACAGCAGATTATACATGTTTGATTAGACAATCTGAGAATTGATTAAAAGTTTTAGCTTATGTGAAAGTATCACCTCAATATGAGGGGCGAGAAACACTAAGAAATTCCTATGGGATTTCTTGTGTTCCAAAAAATTGTATAGCAATTTTTTAGGATTTTATTCTCAGCACCTCTTTTTTTTGGGTTTGTTGGCTTATCACCAACAACCTATTTTTTTTTTGTATTCAAAGAATTCTATGTATCCTTCACTATTCCTGCAGTACCTCACTGCCCCTTGGTCCCATGGTTTTAGGTCGATAAAACCAGTTGTAATGCCTCTGCTGTTCTCAGCAGTAAACCATCTATTTATGGTTGGAAATCTGTTTATACCTTTCTTTTTTATCATTCTTCTAAAGCTGCTGGGCCATCTTGTTCTGAGCCAGTAGCAGAATGGAAGCCTCTTTTCCCTATTGTAAATCAATATTTCAAATCCAGGATTTTCAGGAGTAGCAATGTAAATTGATTTAATCCCGACATAATCTCTTTTCTCAGCTAAATCACTTTTCCTCAAATAATGAGTCAATCCAAGTTCTGGAGTGACAACCCGTGCACCATATCTTCTGAAAATCCTGTCTGGTGTAAGCCTTTTTTTCTCTAAATATCCATCAATTGATTCAAGAATTGCTTTTGCTAAATCGCATAATGTATCATCAAGTGATTGTTCCATTATAGCTCATCAAAAGGACTTCTCACTTTTTTTATTTGCTCTTTTGAAACCTTGGTGTACCTTTCTGTCGTCGCAAGATTAGAATGTCCAAGCAATTCTTGGATCACTCTTATATCTGTCCCTGATTCAAGCAGATGTGTGGCAAAACTGCTCCTTAAAGCATGGCAGAACACTCTTTTTTTGAGCCCAGCTTTGTTTGCATATCCACTGACTATTCTCTGTGCCTGCCTTGATGTGATATGGCCTTCCTTTCTGTTGAAAATATATGGATTTCCATCCTTGCGTTTTCCAAAATATTTTTTTATATCTAAAATCAATGCATCGGATATGATAATATTCCTGTCTTTATTGCCTTTGCCTGCCCTGATCACACCTGTTTTATCGTCTAGATCAAGATCATTTATTCTTAAGCTGACAGTTTCAGATACCCTTAGCCCAGACCCATACATCAGCATTATCAGGATCTTATGCCTTGGATTTCCAACTGCCTCAATAAGGCTTTTGACCTCTTCTTTTGTCAGGACTGTTGGTATCTTTTTCTCGCTTTTTGGAGCCTTTATTCCATCAAAAATATTCTGTTTGAGGACTTCAATAAAGAAAAATCGGAGCGATGAGAGTGCCAGATTTACTGAACTTGGACTTTTCCCTTTGTCACTGATTAAATGCCCTATAAAGGCCTTAATATCGCTTTTGGAAACATTTGAGAAATTGATACTGCCCTTATTATCACTTAACAAAGACCTTTGTACAGTTATCCTGCCTTTATTTTCTTTTAACCATTCTACAAATTTCTCTACCTGATACTTATAAGTCTTGATTGTAGCATTGCTAAATCCCCTTATCTTCAGCTCATTTTCTAACTCTTTTAAGAAAGTAATCACCTCTGAGTATACAGAGGTTCCAGAAATTTTATGAAAAATTTCTCAGCACCTCTGAGTTTTCCTCAGTAAAAATCAAATCATCAAACTATAAAAACATTTCTATAATGTCGTATAATTAACAGAACAAATCATAATTTTATTAAAATACCTATATTCTAAAAAATATATATTCAAAACAGCGTATAATCAACATTCTACGACCTACTTGAATTTTCACTGATATTAGGCTTAGTAGGAAAGTTAAATAACCTGAACAGCTGATAGGAAAATTTTTAAATTGCTGTTTATTCTCGATTATCATGTTCCAAAAACAAGACCCTGATACAGGAGATGTACAATGGGAGATTCTTTTTCCTACTTCAAGCAATGAGGCTCTTTCAGAGCAAGAAGCAAGGATTCCTGTTAAGCCAATTTATCCTCATCAGATTAGGTTACATAAGGGAGAACCGATTGATTATTCTTTAGATGACAGGCTTGGACCTTATGTTAATTACAGATGGGCTAAATTTGTTTGGGAAAAGGTGAATAGTGGCATGCCAAGGCCAACACCAGGACCGCTTGTTAGGCTTTCAAAAATGCCTTCAATTGACGCTTCTAAAATGATTGATCTCCATCTTGCTCAGACAGATTACAGAGAGCATATAGCAACTATGTTTCCAGAGGCCAAATATCCAGAAAAGGATTATGCCTCAAATCTTCCTCTAGAGCTTGTTGCAAATGTCCTTAACAGCATTGCTGTCTTAGTCACAGTGGACAATCATTTGATTTACTCTGTCAGGGGAAAGACTGCTTCTTTTGATGGTACTTTCTCTGGTTATGGGACTGTTATTCATTCTCCTGAAGAGGTATTTGAGGGAGGAGGGTCACAGTATCTTTTCGACCAAGTTAAAGGAGCTGTTTTCAATGAGACAGGTATGGCTCAGACAGAAAATGCTGAGGATTTAGAACAAGGTCTTAGGGTTGAATTAGGTGGTTTTGCATACATACATGGAATGCCAGACAAGGGCAAATGGATACAAGGCTTTAATATTCCTTTATGGGTTGCTTATACAAAGCTTGAAAAGGGGTATGTCGATGAGATTTTTGCTCAATTTAATGATAAAAGAATAAGAGATTCACCTGAATTAAAGTATCCTGGCATAGGATCAGTTCCATTACAACCAGAAGCTTATCACGAATTCCTAAAACATCCTCAGCTTGTGCCGACTGTAAAGCCTATTTGGGCTTATTTAGGAATAATGCGTTTTGGAGATGAAATAATTCCAAAAGAATTCTAAATAAATATCATTTCATAATATGAAAAAATAATTTTATCTATATCTATTTAAATGTCCCAGCAAGCCTTCCATTTGAATTATTGAATATTTTCTCGACTGAAAAATCAGATGAGCTCCACTTGTCTTTTGGCTTGTCAACAGCATTGAACTCAGAGATTTTATTGATCTTATCAGGACTTTCTACTTGTTCAACCTCTAGCATACCTTGTAATTCCTCTTCAGGTTCTTTTTTCTCAACAAATACATTAGCTGGTTTAGGCATTTCTTTTACTTCTTGTATTGTGGTTTGAAGCCCTTTAAGGCGTGAATCAACCTCTTTGAGGTTATTATCATTCATTGCTTTGTATTTGTTCATAAAATCAGCTATTAGATCTAACTTTTTCTCTAATAATCCTAATCTTTCAGATAGTTCATTAGACACCTTTTGATTTTGCTCTTTTTCATGATCTTTTTCATCTAAAATAGCCTTTTCAGCTTTTTTTTCAGGTGTAATATATGATTCAGAAACATAAAAATCATCTTCAGATTTTATCAAATTGTCATCTTCAATCTGTTTTAGGGCTTGTTGAATATCTTCTGAAACCCCTAACCTTAACATCTCTTTTGCAAGATATCCTTTTTTTTGCAGTTTTGATATATTGAGCATCAAATCACCTTCGTTTGTAAACTAGTATAGAAATCCCTATAGTATAGGTTATATTTAAATCTTTCCCTTAGAAAATCTGAAATTTTTGATAAAAATCTGTCTTAAAAATTTAAAATAATTATTATGAAAATCTAAACTATCTAGTTCAATAAAATTTTGATAGAATTAAGAAAATCTATTTTCTTAAAAGTCTCTTAATTTTATCGTCCAAATTCTTTATTTTTATATTTGCCTTCTTCAACTTCCTGTTTATATCTTTTAGACTCATTTGTCTGCCCCTAACATATTATAATACTATTAAATAATGATTACATATATAAATATATCTACTAAATATACTTAAATAATATTTTTAATCATTTCTTAAAATGTTTAATAAAATGACATCAAAAATCTTAAAAATTTCTTATTTATTTTCAATATTGAAAATAATTAAAACATATATTTGTTAATAATTTATAATCCAAAAAAGTGAGTGTAACAAATAGTGTGTATATGAAAATTTTTGATAAAAAAAGTCTAAACTCTCACTTTTGAGAGCAGAGTTAGAGAGCAGAGATATAGATCTTGTTAAAAAGTGATGGATTTGTCTGCAGGATCTATTATTGAAAATTCGATCAGAATACCTTGGCTTTTAGACCAAGGATGAATGATTCAGCAAATTTTTGTTATTTGAGACAATTCTTAGTTTAAGCTCACTTTTAGTATTGATCCAATAAAATTGTGATATTAAAATATTTATAATAATTTTTTTAACAGAATTTTTGAAAAAAGTGAGTGTTGACTAATAGTATCTATTATAGAAAACAACTAAAACAAAATATATATTAAGAAATACATATTAAGTGAGTCAGTTAGGCACTATAAAAATTCTTATTATAATCATAATACAGACATTATACTATAAGAATTCAACAATCTTAGCCAACATAACTCAGCTTTTTCTTGTCACTCATCTCTTCAACTTCTCTGCTTTTTGACAAGATAGACTTTAGTTTGTCCTCAAATTTTGCAGCCTGCTTTAATAATGGTTTTGTGTCAACATTTAATCCAAGATACTTGTCCAGTACCTCAATAATGCGCGCAGCTGCATTGCTGTCTGGCATATCAGTTTTTGCCTCAGCAAATATGCATGACAAAGGTATCTTCTCTACTCTCAATAAGACTGCTCCAGTCACTCCCATTATGATTCCTTCTTTGAGAGGATCTGCAATCTTTGATAATATTTTTTCTTTAGATATATTATTTGTATAATAAAATGTTCTTCCTTTTGAATCCTTGCTGCCTGCGCTTCCTACACCTTCGATGCTGACTATTTCAGTAGCACCTAAATCTTTTGCTAATTTGCTGATTGCATCTGCTAATTTCCACTCATGGCCTTGTGCAGAATTGATTGCATGCAGAATGACTAGATTATATTTCTTGCTGTAATAGACTCCTAAGGGTTGGACAACCTTGTTCTCATGTATTGCCACAATTGCAGGCATCTCATCAAGCATTATCTTCCCAATCTGTTCTGTCTGGAGATGCTCTATCAAGAATTCAGTTGTAATTGTTCCAACTAATCCAAATCCTGGAAATCCCTCTATGATTATTGGATTCTTTGGTTTTTTTGTTAATTGTATATCCAAATGATCACCTTTTTTATAACTTTAATTTACGTTGATATATATAAGTTTTGTTTTTTATTTTTTTTAACTCATAGAAAAGTTTTTATACCTTAAGCCTTATTTTGTTGCAATATGAAAAAAACCAAGGTGACTAAGGAAAATCTATTTATTTCATTTTTAGCAGCATTATTCTTAGTCCTTGTGTTTTCTGGAGTCAATCATGATCTGACTGGATCTGCTGTGCTGACTCCAACAGAGAACCCTTCAACAAATTTTATCTTCTCCATTATCGTGCCATTCATATTGGTCATGATATTTTTCATTGTTGTGCTTCAAACAATTAAAATTGACAAGAAAACTGTGACAACGAACATTACAAAAAAGAAAAAGAAGAAATAATTCTCATAAGCATGTCTTTTTCAATGTTTCATAGGCAATATTTGCTATCTGCTTGAGATTGATGCAATCCTCTTCATTATATTCTATCAATAATTTAAGATAATGATCATCGCCGCTTCCTAGATACATCCTCCATAATCTTAGCACATCCCCTCCATACAGTCTTTCTATTATCTTATTCTCTCTCTTGATTCCAAGTCTTTTTTCAATCTCTTTCAATCCTCCTCTTAATCCTGCTTTAGAGCACATTGTCTTAAGGTCAATATGAGGTATTTTTGGAATCAGATCCTTTGACTTATTTTTTAGAAAAGGGAGGTCAAAGCTGGCTCCATTGAATGTGATTATCAATTTATATTTTTCTAGTTCTTTTTGAAGAATCTTGTAATCAAGGTTGAAATTCCTGACCATTGTCTTTGTATTGATTCCATCAAATAGCCCTATAATGGTTATATAGGAGTCTTTGTCAAGACCAGAAGTTTCTATGTCTAAAAAAATTGATTCATCTTTGAAAAACTCATAAAGCCTCCATTCTTCACCTTTATTCAGTCTGCCATAAAAATATCCAGAATTGAGGTTGAACAGTTCTTTCCTAGCCTCAATAATCTTCCTGTCATAGTATCCTTTTCTTTTTGCAGAGATTCCCCTAATTTTCTCAGCTTTGACAAAATCATCCCAATTCCTTATGCCTTGTTCCCAAATGATTTTCTCTTTCCTTGCTCTTATCCCTTCCAGAAAAATAAAGCTGTTTCTGATCATATTTTTTTAAATCCTTCATCATTAATAAATCCTACACCAACATGTCCAGTGTCCAGTGCTTAAACCCCAAGTTTGAGTGCTGGGTACTGGATAAAGGAACGAGTGAAACGAGTGACACTATCCAGTGTTCAGTGCTAAAATCTCAACTTCCAATGCCCCATGCATTATATTTCTTTAGTAATTATTAAAAACTCATATTGATTCTCATTGATTATGCCTTTAGAAGACTTGACTGAACCAGATATCAAATGCGTTTCTGATGCTTATAAGCATTTTAATAGGACTAGAAGAATTTTATTAAAAGAGCTAAGACAATATGATGAAAAGAATTGGAATAATTGTTGCAAAAAGAAAATTCAATTATTCAGAAGAGCTGCATATAGTATGCATGAGCAAAGGATACTTATAGATAGAATAAAAAAAGGATTGCCTGTTACATTAGAAACTGATGAAAAAACCGGGATTTCTGTATTGGTTGAGCGAGAACTTGTAGCTGTGAAAAGAAAGGGAGTAAGAAACGAATATTTGGATAATGCTACTGATTTCTTTGTTAGACCTTATATTTCACTTTGTAAAGCATTTCATATAGCCAGATTTTTATTGATCAGTCCAGCTTTTAAGAAAACATATTATTATAAAATAGGTTGTGCAACCTTTTTAACTTTTGTTGCTACTATTGTTGGTACTCCAACTTATCTTTATTTCAGGAATGAAGCTCGTGTCACTTATGTCCAGGAGAGTTATCAGGATCTTGAATTTCTTATGCAACATAATGATATTAGGAGAGCTAGGACTCTTTGTGATGATCTTATGAAAAGAATGGAAGGGAAAGTTGATCCTCGTTTGCAGGATTATAAAGAAAAAGTATGGGGTATTGATCAACAGTTGGATAAATTAAATATAGGCCATGGATATATAAATATAGGCAATGGATATATGTTAAAATAGGCAATGGATATATGTTTTAACATTTCTTGATGAATACTAAGAGGAACAAATTCAATTGATATCAAGATATCCTCTGATCAATTAAATGACCAATTGAGAGATGCTAAATATCCTCATCTTAAGGTTTTGTATAATGATTTTGTTTTGCCTTATAATAAGATTATTGGACAACATACATTAGATAGATACTACTATAAAATAGTTAAAACATAGAAAGATTTATATATGATATTATCATTTCTGAGATTAAATAATACACGAGGTATACAAAATGGCATGGTATCATATTTTTTCAAGTCCAAAAACACAAAATTTTGTTTATAAGCCACTTTTATGTGGTGTTGTTGCATTAGCTGGAGCATATACTGCCCTGAGTTTGTCAGGAGCTGATGTTTCTGCACCAGTTGACAATCAAGTTCACACTGGAAATCTTGCTACCTTAACACTTATGCCAGTTTATCAAAGAGGCACTGAAGTTGGGAAAGCTTTTGTTGATGGAGACCAAGTTGTTGGTTTGGAAGCTAGAACTCACAGGGGAGTTCATATTGAAAATTATCGCCCTAAAGGAATGAGAGTTGATCATTCTCAGAACAGAGTTGTTCTTGAAGATGTAATGGAGCCTCAGTGGACATATGTTGCTGGAAGTGATGCACCTGCTGGTAATTCTAGAGCAGTAACAGTAAGTCCTAATTTAAAATAATTTTTTTATTATAATTTACGGAGAAGCTGAAGCCAATTCTGCTTTTACTTTTGTATCATTCATTCTATTAATTTTTTTCATATCTGCTTTGATTATCTTTCTTATATATTTTTTAGTATCTGATAATTCCTGCTCTAATTTTACTACATCAACCCTGCTTATTTCATTATTTATTCTTTGTTGCTCTTCCAAATATTTGATTACACCATCAACAACACCAATATTTACAGATGCAAGATTGCCGCTCTGCAATGCATTTCTTATTGTTGCAATACCTTGATTTGCTCTTTGCTCTGCTTCCTGGAATTTTATAGCATGCTCTTCCATTTTTTCAAGCTCTACCATTTTTCGTTTTACTACTGCCATTAATATTCCTAGATATGATTTCTCTTGATAACCAGCAAGTTCAATTCTTTCCTCTTGTCTTAGTCTTTGCTGCAATAGTTGTTTTTTTCTTTTTGCATTACCAGTTGCACCATCAAATCCTGTCATAGCCCTTGCACCACTGCCTTTCTCATTTTGAATGACCTTTCTTATAAGAGTGGCCTCAAAAGTGTCTCTTTTCATAGCATCATTTGTAAATTTGTATTCCTCCAAATCCAATGCCTTAATCTTGCCAATAACTGCTTGTCTTTGTGCTTCCATCTGAGCAATATTGCTTACATCTCTTAATACTGATGCAAGCTCATTGTAAATCCTTTTTGCTTCTTCTTGTGCAACATCACTCCTAGAATTTTGAAGTGCATCCTTAACTTTTTGCAGTCTTGCTCTAATATCTTTCATTAGTCCTATTTCATCTCCTATAGCTCTGCTGATCTTGCCATCCATTTTTTTAAGATTACTTAATGCAGAATCTTCTGCCATGATTTGTTTCTGTTCCTTATCCATCTCTTTCAGCTCTTTCTGGTATGCATTGTCAGCTTTTTGATAGGCTAATTTGGTCTCAGCGCTTCTGGTTGAGGCTTCTGTTGCACCTGCTCCAAAATCAGACCAGGCAGTCTTGACAATAAAGAATAAAATGACTGGAATAACTATCATTAGGAATATTGGGCTTAATCCAGCCAATAATCTCATTAATCCAGGCACTATGACAGACATAATAGCAAAGGCGATTGACATCATGACCCTTGCCCCTTTCTCCTCTTTTAATATGGTAACTCTTGCTGTAGCAGCATATATTATTCCATAAACAATTGTAAATGTGATAAAAATCCACAAGGATGGATTATCTCTTACAGTAGGGCTGCTCAAGTCTTTGTTTGGAATAACATCCATGAACAAATCATCTAATGGTTCAAATACAGATCCAGATCTGGCAAAAACAAATGGGTTTATCAGTAAAACCATAAGAATCCCAATAAATAAGTAAAACACTGCTCTTTTTTTCATAAACGCACCTATTTAGCATGTTTCCATTAAAACTGTTATTTAAATTTTTCTATAAACCATATAATATTTTTATAAATGATATACTATTCTCAAGAAATATGAAAGACCTAGAATATAGGATAGGGGGATTATTGGTGTCAAAGCCTCTATTAAGGTTCACAGGAACAGATCCATATGAATCTGCTCATAAATTTATTGTAGAATCTAAAGGAAACATTGCATCAATCTTTATTGCGCATGCAGTTTCACATTACTCAGTTTTCCTCCAGTTCAAATATCGGAACATACCAATTGAAGAAACCTGTATTGTAGGAGGTGGTAGTGTTTATTCAGCAAATGACACTCTTGTCCTTGATGATTATTCAGCTGATTACGGTTCAATCCCAGGGTACGCAGCTGCAAGATTTGCTTTCCTTGTTTTGGGAAGATTTAGAGAGTCTGGAATCTATCAAGCAAGATTCAGGGTAAATCCTGATGATGATAAGTTAAATGATTTCTGGAAATGTTGATTTGATTGTTGATAACAAATCTCAGGACAGAGCGGGTATAATCAAAAATTTTATATACCTATAATATAAAATATATATTATGGCAAGGAAAGTGAGTGGTGCAGTCAGAAATGTTGATTCTTATATGTTTATCCAGAGATGTCTTAAGAAATTAGATATGCTTGACAGGCAGATCCAAAGCTCAACTTTAGACCGTCAGATTGAGATGTTTGAGCAGCAGCTTCATGTCATTGAAGCAATTGAGGCTGAGCTTAGAAACAAATCTTATCTTGTGATGAACACTACAAAATCAGGAGCAAGAGCTTTGATTGAAAAGATCCATGAGTTGAGAAGAGCTAGAAGATCTGTTGACAGAAGCAACCCAGCTCAATTGACTAAGATCAATGAGGAATTAAAAAAATTAAGGGAATTGCTCAACAAGGCAAGATTATTGAAAAGGCAGGCAAGAAGGACTGCCTCTGGAAGAGGGCATGTTGGCAAACTTATCTTTAGGTTTTAAAAAAGGTGATTTCAATGGATAAAAAAGGTTTTATGATGCTTGGAACAAGAAAGATTGTTTCTATTGTTATGGGAATCATATTATTGATTTTGAGTATTATCCCAATCCTAAATTCAATTGGAGTGATAAGCTGGTCTATTCCAAAGATTCCTGAATTCATCTTATGGACAATCGCTATGGTCGGGTCTATTGTGCTGATCATTGATGGTTATCATGAGTTCCAGTCTTTTGGAACCTTTGCCAAATCTATAATGGTATTGTCTTTTGTAGTCGCGTTTGTGATCTTCCTTTATGGCCTTAATTCATTTGGCATATTTTTATTCCTTCCGCCATTGACAGAATTGATCATTAACATAATTTTAGTGATAGCTGGAAATTTGTTGATAATAGGAGGATTTATTGGATTTTAGCATTCAAATACATAACCAATAGTCTGTCCTTTATCAGAAAAAGTTTTTCTTTTTTTGCATTCATTTAATGTCTTAAACAGATTTCCATCTTTATCTATTGAAGGAAAGTCTATAAACAGCACGCTTGCTTTCTCCTCACCCAATTCTTGGCCTAGTATTGCAGCACTCTCAGCTGTATCATTATTAAAATCAAGAAACCTAACATCATCATATTTCTCGCCAATATAATATCTCAATGCAAAATTCCTGAAGATATATACAGGTTCATTTAAGTCATTTTCAAGTGCATAATCTTTTATCTGGACATTTATCATGCCAATATCTGGATTTGCAGAAGAGAAAAGATATTCTTCAATCAAGACAAAATTATATGCAAATGATGCTGCTAGAAATAACAATATGAATATTCTTGCAACCTTGTTTTTTTTCATCAATATAAAATAGATACCAATCAATAAGAACCCAAATGCCAGGATAAACCCTAATGCTATTGTTGTGAATGTTATGTAAAATCCAGCTGGACCAGATCCTCCAGTGAATGGAACTAAGAAATTCCAGTTTAAATCGATTGCTTCATTGATGAATCCTGTTTTTGGATAAAATGGAATAAACCTTGATTCCATAAGATTAGGGATATACAATAATACCAGCAAGAGCAATAATGATATTGCTGAGAACATAAGCTCTTTCTTGCTGAACCTGAACTTTGATATGCCTATAGCTCCTAGAATGCTCAATCCTGGTATCAATATCATGAAATATCTTTCAACTGGTCTAAATGGATCTTTCACAATCAAAGTGTAAAAAAGAAATACAACAATAATCTGGATCAGAAACATGAGCTCTTTCTTATTATACCTTTTTTTATCAAAATTTATTAGGTATACCAGGAGCAGTCCAATGAATAATGGTGAGGATATTATCAATGCCTGCAGGAATTGGATTAATATTGAAATGGAAAATAATCCTCCTCCTTGCACATAGCTCAGGTTATGGCCTATTGTTGCCTGATAAAAAAAGAATGGGTCAATCAGGAATGATAATATTGGAAATATTGAGTAGATGATTCCGCCAATCATGACAAATAAGGAAATGTCTTTGGCTGTTTTCCAAACTTTTTTTGTCTGCCAGAGATGATACAGCCCAATTATGCCAATTAGCAGTATTGCTGTAATCCTTGTCAAAAATGCAAGACCAAAAAATATGCCTGATACTGCAAGATACTTGTAATTCTTCTCATCATTGAACCTGAAATAATAATATATTGAGGCAAGGCTGAAAAACATCAGGCTTGATCCATTTGTCTCAATCATCAATGATCCAAACACATGCCAATATGAGAATGCCATTATCCCTGCTGCCATCAAACCAATCTTTTTGCTGAAGAATCTCTTGCATATCAGATAGACGATTAGAATGTTCAGGATTGAAAAAATAAATGGCTGTAGCCTTATTCCTATTGTGTCAAATGGAAATATTGCATAGATGACAGCTCCTGTCCAGTGGAATAATGGTGGCTGGTTTGCATTGCTTGTAGAAAAGAATTCCCTGTCTCTGATGCTGAAGGAATAGGCTGACTCATCATTTGTCAGTATGTTTCCTATTCCAAATATTCTGATAAGTATTGCAATTAGGATTATTATCAGCAAAATCTTATTGGCCTTATCCATTTTTATTGTTTCATCAGCTTTAGTCTTAAGACAATCAGTCTGAAGAACATCTTGATTGGGTCAAATAAAGTAATCTTTGATCCAGACTTATACACCCAATTTATCGGAATGTCTTTTAATGAGTATCCTCTCTTCCTTATCTTGAAGAATACTTCAACATCAAACACCCATCTCTTGTCTATTAGGTCTTTGAACAAGTCAGTTGCAGCATCTTTCTTAAAACCCTTGAAACCGCATAAGTTGTCCTTGATTTTGACATTGTACAAGAGGTTGACTATAATGTTGAATGTGACTCCTGTCAGCATCCTGTAGAATGGCTGTCTCACTTCAGAGTCCTTGTTTGTCCTTGATCCAACTACAACATCATAATTCTGAAGCTCTTGCACCATTTTTGGAATCTCATCAGCTGGGATTGACCCGTCTGCATCAATGAATATGATCTTTTCTCCTTCTGCTTTGAAGACTCCTATCTGGACAGCTGCGCCTTTGCCTTTATTCTCTTTGTAAGTGAAGATCTTGATAGATGAATTGCCTAATGCCAGTTTCTTAAGCATTTCAATTGTGTTGTCTGTGCTTCCGTCATTCACAAAAAGGATCTCATAATCCTCTAGATTGACCCTGCAGAACTTGACTAGTGAATTAAGGAAATCTGATGCCCTATTCTCTTCATTGTATACTGGTACGATTATTGATACTTTTTTCAATACAATTCACCTTTAAATCTCTTATTTGAGATTGAAATTCCTTATTTAAAGATTTGGGTTTTATTGTGATAATAATGAGAGTTTGTTTTTAAAGTTTTTTAGGGTAATTTTGTTCGAATTCCTAATACCACAAAACCCTATACAGAATTCGTATTGAATTAGCTTTCTCTGTCCCATTTCTATAAAAATCAAAAGTAAACTCAATGCTTCTTTAACAAAAATCATCAAAAGTCAAAATAAACACATTTTGCATATAGACGTCCAGCTATTAGCAAAACGAAAATTATTATTATTAAAATTCTATTAATAAAAAACGAGAAATAACTTAAATCTCAATCTTCTGGCCAATACTCTGTCCAGGCATGCCTTTTTCCATTATTGCCCTTACAGCTCCTTTATTGCCGTGTGCAGCTGCAATCTTTCCCTTTATCTCCTTCTTCTGCTTTCCAGGAGATGTCCATTTGATATCTTTGCCGACCAAAGATTCAGCTTTCTCCCTTTTCTCAATCCCATCTACTTTTAGGATTATATGATTACAGGTCTGGGTGTGCCTGTTTCTTCTGAAATTCACAATTACTGCTTTCATAATAGAATAGAAGTTTATGGCTATTTAAAAAGATTACTATTTATATCAAACAAATATAGGAATCTTTAAATATAAGAAATAGGATTAATATTTCATATCTAAAAAATACATGATAAATAGAATGAGGTGATATTATGGAAAGAAAGAATTTGTTTTTCTTAATGATTTTTGGTTTAATAGTGATTTTATTGCTTGTTGTTGGTTGTGAACCAACTCCGTGTAATCCTGCCAATAATGCTTGTGTGATACAAGATGGTGTTACATGGGCCAAAAACTGTAATCTTGCTACAGGTTTATATATTTTAGGAGATTGCACATCAGATCAAAAATGCGAACTAGATGGTGGTGTAGCAAAGTGTGTTGATAAATAATAAATTTACTTATTTTATTTTTTTTATCATCTAATTCTATAAAACGAAAAACTTTGATGATGCTCATATACTAAAACATTCTTGAATTTTCGTATAAGAGTGTAGAAGGCGAAATTATTCAAGTGGAAAAATTAGATAATCCTTTCTTTAAGTATTTTAATAATATCAGTGGCAAATGGACTATTAAATTTGATAACCTGTTTATATTTTTTAAAATGTAATATTATCGTATGTTTAGAATTTTTAACATCTTTTATTTCAGAATATTTTATTACTATGGGTTGAGTTCTTTTAAATCCTATAAATTGAGCTGTATCTATTATAATTTTGTCTCCAATAATAAGTTTAGGCCAATAAGTCCTAGTAAAAACACCTCTAGCAGGAATAATATATTCAAAATTAAATAGAACCTGGTATATAATTGGCCAATCCATAATAGCACTGTCCATTAATATTCTGAATTCAAACTGTTCCATAATTCATTTATTATTAATTTACTATTAAAACCTTTCGCATTTTGGCATGAAAGACGAAAAAACTAATTAAGGCTCCACTCTTTTTATCTTTAGACCATCAAAATGACTGTCATAGCTTAGAATCTGTGAGCATCCTTCTTTCAATGCTGTTCTATAATGCACAAGATCAAATATTTTGAGTTTATTTTCATTTTTTATGCTGTCGAAGATCAAATCATTGGAAACCTCAATTATTTTAATGCCTGATCCCATAAGGCTTCTGATTGATTTAAAGGCAAGTTCATGGCTTTTCAGAACTCTCTTAATCACTTCAAAACTTTCAATCAACACCAATCCATTGATCACACCACCTTCCCGAATTATGCTTCGGCACTTCTCCTTATTTGGATTGGGTATAAAAGCAAGAGCTATCACACTTGTATCAATAAAATTCATTATTTGTATACCTCTCTTTTCATACTGACAATTTTAGCAGGTGTCACTTGAACTGGTTTCATCCTATCTATTCTATTAAACATCTCTTCTATTGAATTCTCTTCTATTGGTTTAATTATCAATTTGTTGTCTCTCATTTCAATATCAACCTTGCTACCTATAGTCATGCCTAATTCATTCCTTAATTCAGCAGGAATTGTCAGCTGATACCCCTTGCTTATTGTTTTTATCATCTTTACCTCATTAATTAATGAATTCATTAATATATTTAAATTTTTCCCTTTTTTATTAATTATCTTTTGTACCATACACTTATAAGAAAATCATTCCTTAATAACCTTTCACATGAATTTTCCAAAATATCTCTTACAGGTTCGAAAAACTTTCGATTATGCAAAAAGGGTTTCAGACTGTTCCTAAACCAACCAAAACTTTTTCAAGTTTCAAGAAAGATTTTCGGTGAGTTTTGAGAACATTTCAAAATCATTTCATATTTCTGGTTGATTTTTACCGAAATGTTTATATATTACTTAGTATATACAAAGTAATACCATGCAAACAATAAGCCTGAAGATGGAAGATAACCTATTAAAAGAAGTTGATCTTAGATTGAGTAAAAATAGATATACTACAAGAACAGAATTTATTAGGGATGCAATCCGTCAAAAACTTTCAGATCTAGAAAAAGATGAGATTCTAAGAAAGCTTTCAAAGATGAAAGGGATTTCAAATAGGGAATCTAGTGATGAAAAAATTCATTCTGCTAGAGAAAAAGCATTTGATTTTATTGAAAAAAAACTTAAGTCATAAAATATCTTGTGGTCTTTTTGGTTTAATTATATCACTTATATCTGTAAAATGTTTGTCTAATGTTATTAAAATTGATTGATTATCTCTTGCTATTAATGCATGAATAGTATCTCCTTTTGGGATATCTCTTTTTAATGAAAGATCTTTTGATTTCCCAATTTGTTTTGAATTTGATTCAATATAAATTATTATTTTTTTAAAAGGATCAAACAATTCTTTTATTTCACTAAAAGGGTACCCAATAATATGTAATTCCTCTATTATCATGTCTGAAATAATTAATTTGTGATCTTTTTTAATTATATGGTTAATTAATCTTTCCGCATTGTCCTCTTTTGGATTGTTTGGCTCATTTCGATTCTCAAAAAAATCAATCCAAATTGAAGTGTCTAAATAATATTTTTTTCTCATTTTACACCAAAAAAAACAAAATAACAGGCAAAAGAAGGCATCCCATTGCAAGGCTCCTTTTGACCATAAAGAATGCAGGAAGCATCCCAATCACTGATGATGTAAATAATATCAATAATCCAAAAAATCCATTAAAGATTATAGTAAGAAATATAATCAAGAATATTATTGAATAGCAAGTCTTTTGATAATTTATTTTTCCAATAACTTTTGCAAATATTTTGGTGATCCTCAATGCAAGCAAAGTTGCAATCCCTCCAACAATCAGCACAGTCGCAATCAATATTCCCATCTCACTCAGATTTATCTTTTCAACAATCTGCTGCAATGCAACTATGCCTCCATTCCTTGCTTTCTGCAAAGTGTAAAAAGTAACCAGTGAAAAGATGAAATTCACAGTATTAATTTAAGGTTTATAATAAATTAATACCTTAATTAATTTTATATAAAATAAAAATTAACACAGTTAATTTATGGTTTTATTAAAATTAATTCTAAGATTTTAGTTTTATATGAAAATTAGGTTAAACATATATAAATAATTATCAAGGTGATTAATATGGAAAATTCAATAGATAAATCAATTATCAAATTAATAAATCAATCTACAACCCCCATATATAATTATATAGATGTTGCAAAACCATATATACAGTCTAAAAGGCTAATACCCCCACAACAAGAGGCATTACTGGATTATCTAAAGCATTTATTAACTGAAAAAAGTATTAACATATCCCCCAGGTACTTAATGCAAATATTTAGGATTTTAAGAGATTTTGGAGCTTCAATAAAAAGACCTTATGATGAAGTAGATGTAGATGATTTTAAAATCTACTACCAAAGTATCATAGAGAACAATAATGTAAGCAATAGCACATTAGAAACCTATGAGAACATCCTAAAGAAATTCTGTAATTATGTATTCAGAAAAGATAAGAGATTAGGAGAATGGA
>JBDROB010000028.1:0-22111 GCA_043810355.1 Candidatus Woesearchaeota archaeon | reverse complement strand
AAAACAAACCATACTTATAAAGATTTATTGGAAAGAAAATAGAGTACTTGTCCCTAATATTTGTTAGGTATTGTTACATTATCAGAAATCATCATATATATTATACCTTATTGGCAATTATCATATATATTATTCTTTAGTAGAAATCATCATATATATAACCCATAAATAACAATTGCTATATACAACTTAAGAAATAGAATATCTATCACATTATATAAATTATAAAAAATAAAAATATAAGAAGGATCTTACCTTCTTCTTGCAGCGACACCGATCATATATCCGACCAATCCAAGCAGGATAACACCGACTATAACCAGTAGCAATATATACTCATCAGAATCTCTGAATGATACATCATCATAATAGTATCCATAATCATAGACAACTGGTGTTGGCTGATAATCAATTATCACATCTTGTGGATATGTTGGTGTAGGTGGTGCATAATACACAGGCTGTGCAACCCTTGTGGTCTCAGTATAGCATTCACTGACTTCAAGATCAACTGTCTGGGTCTCACTGTCTTTTGTCCTGTCATAATAGGTTGTCACTTTGATAGGATAAGTTCCTTCTGCAATATTATCACCAATGCTTATCTGGTAGGTTTCCTGATAATTGCTGTTCTCATCATTCATTGCATAGTCAAGCTCAATATCCTCATCTTCGACATTGATTCCAAGTGCTGAGTTCTCTATCTTGATAGCGACATCATTCTCATCATCTTGTCCGACATTCTGTATCTTAACACTGAATGAAGCTTCCCTTTCGCATGTAATGATGCTTGGTGAGACAAATGCATCCTTGATCTTTATCTGGTGCTTCTCTCTCTCGACTTCAAGCACTATATCCCATGTTATTACATGGTCTAGTCCGATCTCGTCATCGCCTTCTACCATGATCTCAACATCATATTCATCCTCCTCTGCATCATCTGGAAGGTTTAGTTCAACATCAAATGTCTCACAGTCATCTGCTTTGATATCACTTTCACTTGACTCTTCTTCAATCTCATCGCCGTCATCAATTCCGTCGATTGTTACAGTGACAACAACATTCTGGATCTCGATGTCTTGTGCATCTGTGTAATCATTGCAGACTTCAGCTTTAAACTTCACATTCTGTCCTGGCTTTGCCTTATCACTGATCTTCTCGCCATTATTGACAGTGTCTTTCTCGCCATCAACCCTGACTTCAAGGTCTTTTATCCTTAATTTTGGCCTTTCTGTCACAGTCACAGATACCTGGTCTGTGCTGTTGAGTGATCCATCATCTGTATAAAATGCAAATGTGTATGTGCCGATTCCAGCTGTTGTGAACTTTGCATTGAGTGTGCTTGCGTCTGACAATGTCACATTGACTGGGCCGCTCACTTGTGTCCATGCATAAGCCAGTGAATCTCCATCAGAGTCAGTTGCAGACCCTTGCAGTGTTATCTGCTCATTGATATATCCTGTGAAATCCACTCCTGCATTTGCCACAGGCGCATGGTTTCCTCCAACCCAGTAGGTTGAGAAACCGCTGACTTCAAAGGTTATGTAATCAGGTCCTTCATCAATTACAGTGACGCTTGCCAGGTTTCTTGGCAATCCAGCTGGTCCTAGTTCAAATCCTGAACTGTAGAACACTTGCGGGTCTTCTATCCCAGTGAAGTGAAGTGTCACTTCTGCTGATTCTCCTGCAAGCTCTGTCAATATTGCTGTATTGATTGATATGAATCCTTCTGATATGATTATATATTGGTCTAAGTCATGTAATCTTGTCAGGTCAATTGGGCCGTCAAATGTAACAGATCCATGAGAATTCTCAATTACAACATCAGTAGCAGCTGTATTTACACCGCCTCCATATGTTATCTCATCTCCGTCAAATAATGGGGCATCTGTGACTTCAACAGTCCATTCAAACTCTGCATCTGGTGTGCTTGGTTGAGTATCGCTTACAACAACCAATACAGTATAGGTTCCTACTCCAGCTGTTGAATATGTATATGTCTCTGAAGTCTCTCCAGGGAGAGCAACAGGGAATCCTGATGGACCAGCACTCCATTGTATTGATGTTGTATCAGGCAATGGGTCTGGATCAATCACATTCTCAATTGCAAATTCATAATCTGCTCCATTCACGACATTTATGTCTGTGAATGTTGGTATTGGATCAAATGTTGGTGCTTCTGGGACATCAATCACATCAAAATGGACTGTGGTTGAGTCTTCTTCACCTAATGGGTCCCTTACAGTTATCAATACATCCTGTGGTCCTGGCACTGGGAACCTGAATCCGATATCTTGTGGTCCTGGTGTTGGATATACATGTATGCTATTATGTGATATTATCAAGTCAGCGGCATTATTGTCAAGATCACTTATATATGGTGTGACATTAAGCAAAAAGTCTGCTTTTTCATCAACTGAGAATGGGCCTATCGGACTGATTTCTGGGCCATCATTTACTGGTGTTACAATGACATCAAATAATACATGGTTTTCATACAATCCATCTGTCACCAATATATCAATATTTGATACGCCATTTTGATTTGGCAATGGTGTTCCGCATGTGAATACTTTTGCTGCAATATCACAGTCTATCAATGCTAGATTCTCATCATCAATTGAAAAGCCTGTGCTTGACAATCCTAATGGTGCCAAATTTACGCTGAATGTAGGTGCTGTGTCCTCTAGGGTTGTCTGGTCAGCAACACTGCAGTCTTCAATTGTCACATCTATGCTGTCAGCTGAATATCCGTCCATATTATCATATGTCACCTCAACATCAAGTGTCAAGGCTCCTGGATCTGCTGCTGAAAGGTCTAGGTCAGCAAATGTGAATACATCCTCTTGATTTACCAAGAGTGTCTGTGAATCAATAACTTCATCAAGGCCGATTCCAGCATTGCTTACTGTTATTGCTATATCATCTTCAACTACTTTTCCGATGTTCTGTAAAGTGACATCAAGTGTTGTTATCCTTACGCATCTTAGGTTGTCATTGGTGATTGCAAGGTCATTTATTGCGATATTGTGCCTTAATTTTGTGACTTCTAGTACAAGGTTTATTTCATCATGTCTTGAGACTCCTCCTGTAAAGTCATCCATTCCATTTGCTTCTACTACTAGATTATATGTTCCAGCAGCTGTTGTTGATGGGACTTCAAAAGTAAGGGTCTTTTGGACAGATTCCTGAGGTCCAATGTTGAAAGGAGTTGTTGCATCTGATGCAGGCACTGTAGGTACATTTGCCTCAGCTACTATATCGCCGATTGCTTTTGGATCCCCTAGAACTTCTCCGACATGGTCATTCAATATTTCCAGGTCAAGAGTTACTGTGTCTCCTGCCTCTGCGCTTAGTGTATCCCCTTCTAATAGGTCATTGAAATTTGTTGATCCTGTATCAGGATTCTCTACTTCAGCGTCTATGTCAGTTATCTTCAGGACACTTAATACTGTGATTGTCATTGTTGTTGAGTCTGATAATAGGCCAACTCCATTGTCAGTTGCTGTAAACTCAATCTCAAAATCTCCAAACTGGGTATTTGAAGGAACCCATGAAAACTCGCCTGTTGGCAATAGTGTTGAGCCTGTTGCAGCTTGGCTTCCAAGAACAGTAGCCATAGTATATATTAGTGTGTCTGGAACTGGGTCTTCATCTGTTGCTGTCACTGAAAAAGCAACTGTTTCTCCCTGCTTTACCACAATGTCTGAAATTGGATCAATTGCAGGTGCATCATTTGTATTAGCAACATCAATCTGGAACACTTCATTGTCTTCTCCGCTGTTTCCGTCATCAACCTTTACTTCAACATCATTAAGGCCGACATGCTCGTTCAATGGTGTCCATTCGACCAATCCTGTTGTAGGATTGATTGTCATTCCAGTTGGTGATGTTACAAGTGAATATGTCAATACATCTCCGACATCACTGTCAGTTGCATCAACATCATAATTATATGGTGAATCTTCTGTTGCTGCTAATGGTGCAACAGTTGTTATTGATGGTGCGTCATTGACATTGTCAACAGTCAATGTGAAAATAAATGTGTCAGTTTGTGGATCTGCTGCAAGCGGATCTCCTGATTGTCCATCATCTGTGACATCTATTGTTATTGTGTATATATTTCCTACTTCTGCATTTGTTGGTGTGAATCCATGCATGTCTCCATTTGCATCAACTGTGAATCCAGCTGCACCGTCATTGTCGATAAGGCTGAATGCCAGATTGTCGCCTTCCACATCTGTTGAAGTTGCTGTGTATAGGAATTCTTCATCCTCATTTACATTTTGAGGCAGTATATCATCTATTACTGGTGCGTCATTGACAGGGACTATCTCAACAACAAATACATCGTCATCAGTAGCTCCTTGTAAATCATCAGCTGTTACAGTCACTGTTCTTGTTCCAGACCAGTCTGGTTCTCCGCATACTTCAAGGATATTATCTCCATCAAGTGTCAATAATAGGTTGTCATCGTCTGCAAATATGAATATTGGGTCAAGTCCGTCTGTGTCAACATCCAGGTAATCATCAAGATCCCCTATTGTTGTGTCATCACATACATCCTCATCTACTGTAACATCAGGGACTGGCGGTGCCAGGTCAAACTGCACTGGGCAGTTTTCATTTGTTACTGTTATTCCGCCAATTGTGTCTAATGTGTATAGTCCGAATAAGTCTATAAATTCAATTTCAAGATCATATGTTCCTAATGGCATTCCTGTCAGGTCGATTGGTACAGGAGGGAAGTCTGTTCCGTCAAAATCTTTATTAGCAGCAACAGCTATTGCATCTGCTCCTGAATACACTTCATTATAAATTTCTCCCAATCCATTATTTCCTGTAACAACAACATTATACCATGGAATAGCAAATGCTCCTATGTTTGTTAGCCTGAACTCAAGCTCTGTTGTCTTGTCGCAGATTAAGGTTGGATCAACAACATTTTCATTCTCAATTATTCCATCGAGGATAAACCTGTCGATTGTTATGTCAAAATCAAAATCATCATTATAGGTCCCGAACATTGATATTCCTTGGGCTGCAAGGTCAACATCAGCTACTCCAGGTGTAACATCTGAAGGCAGGTAAAATTCAAGTACTCTTGTTGTTGATTGTCCTGCTTCAATTAGGAAGATGTCAACATCATCATGGTCAATTAGACCTCCTTTTGTGACATCTCCGTCGAGTGTGTTCAATCCAAGTGCATTGAATAATGTCTGTCCATTGTTCTTTAGTGTCACTTGAACTTCAATATTTGTATCTGGGGTTATGTCAGGTATTGTATCTCCATCAATGTCTGATGGTATCACCTGTCCTTTTGTTAGAGGTGGTAATGCAGGGAATCCATCGACTGTCAGAATGACTGATTCGATCTCTAAATGAGGTTTTACTGTTAAAGTTACAAGATTGCTGTCAAGAGTTCCACCAACTCCATCATCTGCTGTGAATGTTACAGTCTCAATACCATGAAAATGTAATGGCTGTGTAAAACTTGCAACATTATTACCATCAATTGAAACAACAACATTAGGATTATCAATAATTGATGCTGTATAAGTTAATGTATCTCCATCTGGGTCACTAAAAAAATCATCCAAATCAAAAGCATTTAGATTATCTGTACTTTCTAACCAAACTTGATCAACAATAGGGATATCTAATACAGGGTCTCGATTGACATTATTTACTGTAAGTGTCCATGGTCCACCTGCTAAAACATAACCATTTCCGTCATCAACATCAACTGTAATAGAATAAATTCCTGCTGAATCATAATCAGCATTAAAAGTAAATTCAGTCTCATCAACTCCACTTAGAACAGGAGCTCCGTCTGCATACCATGTATAAGTAAGTGTGTGAGGATCAGTATCACTTGCAACTGCTGTAAAAAGTTGGCTTTGATTTTCATCAATAGTTGGATTAACAAATGGTGTCCAACTGTCCCAAGTAGGCATTGCTGCAAACACTGATGCTGCAAATATAACTAGAAATAACACTCCCAATAGTAATATTTTTTTCATATTAAATACCCCCTATTCTCTATTTTGTTTAATTATGATTAAAACAGCTATATTGCAGAGGATAATTCTTAGACATTTATAAAGATTTCTATTATATAGTAGTTAAATATAGGTTCTACTCTATAGTTAAGATTATATCATAATCCAACCATTATATTAAAGAAATTAGAAATAGTTAAAACCGGGAAAAAATAGAGTCATTTCAGAATTCGATGTGATAACGCTTTCTGCTCGAATTCATAAGAAATTAATATAACAGGTACAATAACATACAATTATAAGAAATCAGTCGGAATTCGATGTGTTATTTCTTTAATCTCGAATTCCTAAAAAATTATATAATAATTATGATAAGACAAAAATTGAAAGAATAAAAAAGTTAAGGAAAAATTTAGGAGCGAATTTCAATTGCTGTAAATTTCTCTTGAAATTCGGGATTAGAGTCAATTTTGCTGAAAAAGAGAATAAAAGAAATTAAAAATAAATTAAGAAATAATCAAAAAAACCTTTGAAATATCATGATCAAGACCGCAATTATTCCAATAACAATAATTATGATCAATGCAATCAACAGGTTTGCAAAGCCTTCTGATCTGGAATAGTCATCAAGACCAGTCACATTCAATCCAAGCCAGGTTGTTTCAGTGGTTGGCTCAGTAGTTGTTGTAGTCACAATGACGACCTCTGGCTCTGTTATGGTTGTGGTTGTGGTTGTTGGCTGA
Organism: Candidatus Woesearchaeota archaeon; assembly: GCA_043810355.1. GTDB lineage: Archaea > Nanobdellota > Nanobdellia > Woesearchaeales > JAGVYU01 > JAZDHV01. The sequence continues at coordinate 15,369 of JBDROB010000028.1, read as the reverse complement.
GGGCAATTAACATTTAATACAATTCTTCTCACGTCATCAAGCACAGTTGTCTTGTAATATGCCTTGATATCAATATTATATGATCCCTCATCAGCATCTTCTGGTATATTGAATGTATATGATCCTGTGTATTTGCTGTCCTTGTCAAAAGGATCATCATCAAGGTCAATCCCTTCCTCAGAGATGCTTATCCCAAGTTCTGGGTTGATTATCTCGATTTTTGCTTCCTTTTCCCTGCTTGCCCCAAGGTTTACAATCTCTGCAAGGAAGTTAACACTGTCTCCACACCTTGCTTCAACTGGAGTCACTTCTCCTCTTAATATTGCAACTTCATGGCTTTTCTTGTCTACTCCAATTTGTAACTCAAATTTTGCAACTCGTTTTTTATTGTTCTCATCTTTTCCTTTAGCTTCAATAAGGACATCATATGTGCCTTCATCAACTTCTAATGGAAGGTCAATCTCAATAATCTCTCTCTTGTCCTCTTCAGGATCAAGGTCAAAGTCTTTGCTTGTCTCTTCAAGGTCATTTCCATCATCAATGTCTTTTATCGTAACAGTGATCTCAATATTTTCGATCTGAATATCATTATGTTCAGTGAAAAGGTTCTCGACTCTCACATCAAACTTTAGCTTAGATTCAGGCCCTGCATTTTCATCAACTTTATTACCTGCCTGGATATCATTGTCTGTCTTTGAGTCGACAACAACATCAACTCTTGTGATCTCAAGCCTTGATCTGACATTTTCCTTGATGTCAAATGATTCATTTAATTCATCTGATGTTATGTCAAGGGCTCCAATCACATTTATTCCTGCTGGTTCATTATCAGGTATTGTCATTGTTGCATTGATATCAATCTGAGCTCCTGGAGCTAGTGAAGAAACTGCAGCAGGTGTAAGTATAAAATTATATCCTGATGCTACAGTGTGAGAAATTCCTATATTATGGATTGTTTGGTCTCCTAGATTTTCAAGATTAAATGTGATGATCTTTGTGTCTCCTTCAAATCCTGCTGGAAACTCAACATCCAGATCTCTAAAATCATGGCTTACTGCCAAGACAGATAAAGCCAAACATAAAATAAGTATGATTCCTGAAAACAGTTTTTTTATCATTTTAGTACCTCTTAAAGTAAGTTATTATTAAAGAGTAATAACTTCTTATTTATAAAACTTTCGGAATACATATTGTAATATATAGGTTAGAATATAGTTGTCAAATACTCATTATATACATATTAATACAACATAAATTTGGAATAAATCATAAAAATCCGCTGGAGGTGTCCTACTCCACCCTAAAGGGTGAAATGCAGAATATTCAAGAAATCTCATCAATATTTATTCTTCTTCTGGCTTTTCAGGATTCTCTTCATCCTCATTCTCCTGCTCTTCTTCAAATATCTCACTCAATGTCTTGACAATGATATCTTCATCATTTGTATAACCATGATTTATATCATCACCTTCAGGTTGCTCTTCCTCTATCTCCTTGTCTATGTCACTTAAGATATCAGTGGATTCTGAATCATTATCATCATATTCTGGCTTGTTATTTGTATCTTTGACTTCAAAATCAAGCTCTTTTAATTCAGAGTCCTCCAAACTTTCATCATCTACATCTGCATTTGAGTCATCATCTTCAAACCCTATCTTCTGCTGCTGGTCTTCAGGGATATTTGTAAACACTTCTTTTTGAGCATCATCATCTATATCTGGTTCTGGCTCTTCAGGGGCATGTTCTTTTTCAGTTTGCTTCTCTTCTGGTTCAATATCATCTTCTGTATCATCATCTGGTTGCTCCTCTTCAATACCTTGTTCTGGTTTTTGTTCTTCTTCTGACTCTTCATGTTCAGGTTGCTCTTCAACTTTATTTTCTGCCATTTCCTCATTTCCAGTCTTATGATATTCGTCATCATGGACCCATCCATCATCAAGCTCTTCATCATCTATAGGATGCTTCTTTCCTGGTCTTTTGTCATTAATTTTTCCTTTCATTATACCTGAAGCCTCATTGACACTCATTGAAGTGTCTAAGTCAATGTCTGGTGTCACAATCTCATCAGATTTCAGCAGAATCTTTTTTGCTCTCTCAACAGCCTCTTCCATTGTAGTGCAAACTCCTCTTTGCCTCAGGGAACTTGCCATTTCATTGACTTTCTTGGCTGTTTCAGCGTCCATTTTCACCTTTTTTTATTGAAAATTGCAGTAATAACCAATCTTAATGACTTAAGTATAAAAATTTTATTATTCTGCAGAAATGAGTCATACTTCTCTCAGATATCCCCAATTATGGAGCTTGTCACTGTCATCATACCACCTGTTTCCGATATCATCCCTGTAGTACATGTGAGGTATGCTGATATCCTTGATTTTTGAATATGCTTGGCTCTGTGCCTGCTTCATTGTCTGGCCAAGTCCGACAACAACGAGGACAACGCCTGATGTTCCTGTGACAACCCATTCATCATTCTGAAGTTTTACATCCTCAATATGTATTCCATTGAAGACTCTTTTAAAATGGATGACAGAGTCTTTTGATTTCACACTGAATGTTTCTGGGTCAGTGAATGGAAAAGGAGGCACCACCAGTCTTATCCCTATCTGAAATCCTGATTTTGTCTTGAATTTTTTTAATGTGCCTTCTGCCATCTCAAAGAAAAATTGGCCGATTGGAGCTAGTATTCCATCAATCATTATGCTTATTGTCGGATATCCGAACCTTGATGTCCATTCAAGAGGATAGATGCCTGACCTGTTCACAATGCAGTTTATGTCAATATATCCTGTGTATTTTTCTTCTGCAAGCTTTTGCTCAAATTTTTTCAGTGTCTGGTTGAATATCTTGTTTGGTGAGCTCCAGAACATTGCTGTTCCCATCTCTCCTGTTGACGGCCCAAGATTTCCTGGAAAGAGCTGCTTGTGCTCAAAATTGACATTTATCGGATACACAAACTCGTTTCCATTGAAGAATGCTCCGACAGCAACCTCAACTCCTGTGATCCTCTTCTGAAGCTGGAATGAAGGGATTTTTTTTGCCCATGCATTGTTATAGTCAGAGAGCACCTGGATGACATCCCTTCCATCATCATCTTCGCCTATATACAACATTCCCTTCAGGTTCTGGGCTTCTCCGCTTGGTTTTATGACATATTTAGTAGGATTTTGCTTTACAAACTCTATCGCTTCTTCAAAAGAATTAAAGTTTTGGTGAGGTATTATTGATATCCCGAAATTTTTCAGCTCTTCCTGTCCAAAAGCCCTGTCATCCTCAAGCTTGTCTGTGTAAGGTGTTCCGCCTATCACTAATTTTCCCTCTTTTCTTAGCTTTTGTGCAATCTCTCCCAAGCCCAACACGTCATCAAATATGATTATGTCTGCCCAGTCTTTCCATTCCTCCCAAGAATCAACAATCTCAATAAAACCGCTTGCAACATCCCTTTCCTCTTCACTCTTCACATAATATTTTACTTCATTGCCTTCCTTGAGGATATGCCATGCTAAATCCCCTGATAGGTTGTCAAGGCTGATGAAAAGAAATTTCTTAGGCTCCATACATATCTTAATCAATAATTTTTTATAATACTATTTAAACTTTTTCAATTTTTTTCGCAATTATGATTATATCCTTCTCTTCCTCAATCTCTTTCTCAATCATAAAGTTGTGTTCAATTATTTTTTTGATCTCCTCAGACTTGGTGCTTTTCAGGACAGAAAAAACAAATCTGCCCTTTCCGACCCTTTTCATCTCTGAAATGCCTTTCTCAATATCATCAAAATTATGCACAGCTGTGACACTTATCACAATGTCAAAATAACTGTCCTTAAAAGGGATCTTCTCTGCCTTTCCTAATATCTTGTGGTCGTCAGGAAGAGGGCATTGCTTCAGCAATTCCTTGCTCGGGTCCAATCCAAAAACTTCGCATCCAAAACCAGAGCTCAACCCAGTCCCGCACCCGACATCAAGAAGCTTGTCTGTCCCCTTCACAACCAGATTCTCTTTGATCACAGCTAACTTTTTCTTCTGCTCCTCTCCATGTAGCTCATTGTATCCTTTCGCTATCTTGTCATAGTAAGTCATTTTTCCCTAAATAAACCATAGTCTAATTTAAATCTTCTCAATTCTGCTCAATAATTGTTTCACATAACAAAATGTTTTATAAATAGGAACAAAATTCTCTATCTTTGAAACAAAGGTTGATCTATATGAATAGGAGGGATTTTTTATTTTCAGTGGCTTTGATTCCCTATTTAGCAGCATGTTCTTCGCTTACAAAAACAACTGGTTTAGAACCAATAATATCACCTTCTTTAAAGGAAGAGACTCAAGAAGAAAATATTGAATTAGAAAAGGAGGTCCAAAAACATGTTCAAGAAATAAGACAGATTGACATGTTCTCAGATCTAGTTCCTGAAGAAGGATTGCAAAAGATAATAATCAATATCCCTTCTTATGAACTATTTCTATATGATGGGGGAAAAAGAGTTTTGGAGTTTGATTGCAGGGTTGGAAAACCAAGAACACCAACACCTCTTGGCATTGGAAAAATTCTTAAGAAAAGGGATAGTGTCATTTTTCGTTATTTATCTGGTGCAAGAAAAGGACAGGTCATTAGATACAGTTATCTTGACCCAGAGAAAAGGACTATCAAGATGCCTTATGATGATATGAGAGGTCTTGACTTTCAGATCAATGGAGTCATGTCAGGACCAGTCATACATTCTACAACTGATTATTGGACTGTCGGAACAGCCAGGTCTCATGGTTGTATTGGAATGAGAATTGATGACATGCTGGCTCTTTATAAAGCTGTTAAAGATACTCCATTGCCAGATATAGAGACTTGTTACAGGTCATTGTCTTTTGATCCAAATGCAAATAACCTAACTGTTTGGTGTGATGTCTATAAGAAAAATACAAATAATGCTGGTCAATTGAGATCAATTCTGTCACCATATGGAATAAATTTTGAGCCAGAGAAAGATGAGGCAATAAATCAAAGAATGGCTGAGATAAGCAAAATGTTATTAGAGGGAAATCAGCTTGTCCAAAGGATAATTGACAGGGGTGAGGATCCTAAAGATGAACTCCATTGTCTTTATGAGCAGGTTGAATTGAGCAGTCTGATTACTGGATGATGCATTCTTGAATTCATTTGAATATTATATATCAAATAAAACCATATGCTTTTAAAAACAGCACTAGGTTTTCAATAATTCTAAAGTGAATCAAGATGACCTGGAAACATGAGATATTTACGAGGGATATAATAGGTACAAGAGATTTAATTGCTCATATTCAAAGGCATTATTTGCCTGATCTGCTTTTTTATTTTGATTCCCCTGATAAGAGAGAGTTAACAACAACAGTTTTTGTCAGAGAAGATATAGAAAATCAAGAAGGAAATCCTCATTATTGTTTAGTCATGCTTGATGATTATCCTAAATATGCTGATGGTGTAGTTAATAATCTGGGAAATGAATTTGAAATCAGACCAACCCCTCATGCCCATATTGATGACCTTGAAAAAGCTGTTGAAAAAGTGAGACAAGAGCTTGGCAGGCCTTAACTTTCATGGATTTTCTGACAAATTTTATATACCTGCTCTGCTTCACTTTTCTTTATGGAGCCAGAAGATGATCCAAAACAAATCATTATTTCCAAATTAAAGAGATTCACCAATCATGATATCATTAAACTGACTCCTAAAGGTGATTCTGCTATATTTGCTGCATTCTATCTTGCGAAGAAATTCTATCTTGATAAGGATATGCATATGACAAGAAAAGTTGTCCTTATTCCTGACCAGGGCGGATGGCTGTCTTACAAGGATCTTCCCGGAAATCTTGGATTCAGCATAATTGAAGTTAAGACAAGAGATGGGATCATTGATACTGATGATCTGAATAAAAAGATTGATATCCACAATCCTGCATGCTTTATCTATACAAATCCTGCTGGTTATTTTGCAGACCAGCCAGCAGAAGAGATACATGACATCTGCAAAAAGAAATGCCTGACAATAATGGACTGCTCTGGATCAGTTGGGACAAGCATGTGCAATGGAGATTATGCTGATATGATTGTTGCTTCATTCGGCAGGTGGAAGCCAATAAACTTGAAATATGGCGGATTCATAAGCATAAAAAATCAGGATATTTACCAGAAGGGCAGTGATGTCTTCCAGACAATAAAGTTTGATGAGGATTACCTTCCAAGACTATTGGAAAAGATTGACCAGCTTCCAGAAAGATATGCTTTTTTTGAAAAACACAGGAGGAAAATCTTGAATGACTTGAAGGAATTCAAGATCATTTACCCAAAAAAGAAAGGGATAAATGTGATTGTTAAATTCTCCTCAGAACCAGAAAAAAACCTGATCATAAAATACTGCAAGGATAATAATTATGAATATACTATCTGCCCAAGATACATCAGAATTAATCAAAATGCAGTCTCGATTGAAGTCAAGAGATTGGAGTAAATTTTTCTGAAAAAAGTCAAGAGATTGGAATAATAAGTATTTTAAAGAATTGTGAATTCTCATTGATTATGAAAATCAGGAAAACTGGTAAGCCCCCAAAAAGATTGCAAATAAGAAATTGTCCACCTGATCCAAGATTCAGAGGTCGACAGATAACAGCTGCTGGATTATGGAAAAATCCTTTGGGTTTTGGCTCAACAAGGCGAAGAAAAGCAGAATTAGAACCAGTGCCTTATCAAGGGGTTTGCTATCTGAATCCAATAAATCCAGATGAATATCAGGATATTTCTGAGCAAGTCCAAAGAGTGGTTCATCCAATTGATGTATTAAGCCAGCCATTGCTCTGTGTTATGGCAAACATGCTGGCACAATCTGAAGTGTTTCAGCCTGGAAAAAGACTCAAATTCCCAGAAAGAGAATATGCAAGAAAACAAATAAGAGAATATGTTTCTGCAATGTCAGTTCTTGAATTATATTTTAGTAGACATCAAGATTGGTCTTTACAATCATTTGGCAGAAAAGATTCTTTAAGGATTGATAGTATTGTAGATCTCCTTGATTCAGATTTTTTTGAACCCAAGTCCCCCTATGATATTGTTGTAATGAATCCTCCCTCTTCAATTTATGGATTTATGCCTAGTCCTGAAGAACTAGCTTTTGAATCATGCGTGTCTGCAAATCATGAAGTTTTTCAAGATATGGTAGATTATGCATTAACCCATAAGGATAAGCTTTCAAGATTGGATAGTGAAGTTGGATTAAATGAAAATGATCTGGATGAAACTGATCCATTTGGAACTAATCAGAAATTGAGTACTGCTTTTACTCAATACATGAATTCACATCCAGACGTAACTGAAATTGAAAAAGGATGCATTGAAAGATTTTTCAGAATTGCTGAAATTGTTCAAAATGCTTATGAGTCAATTGATTCTTTAAATCCTGGTTACCCCGCAGAAGAGAGGATTTATGAAACTGTTGTTCATAGCTTAGCTCCAAGGGGCATTGTAATAATGGCCTCAGATTCTGCACTCCCAATTCCAGGTTTAAGAATTGTGCAGGAATTTCCAGCAGCAGTTCTATACCAGAATATTGGCTTGACTCAAGATTGATTTAAATTTCTTTATTCTTACTCTATAAACTCAACATCTTCTAAATCCTTAAGATGAGTATCTCCTGTCAATAATCTTGTGCTATTTATCCTTGCAGACAAATATATGATTGCATCAGATAATCCAAATTGCTTGAATTTTTTCCTCATTTCCAGCTTTAATTGTCCTGATTTGATAGCAGTCTCAACATTGATATTTAATATTGTTGACCTAGAATTAATAAACTTAAAAAATTCATCAAAATCCTTATTTTCTCTTGCAAATTTGTCAGACAATTCAGCGATTACCAAGATAGGGGTTGCAATATTTCCAGTCTCTATGGTTTTCTTGATTCTCAAGCCTATTTTAGAGCCAATATAATATTCAATCCAAGCATATGAATCTATCACATAATCAAAGCTCATGTAATCTCAATCTGTCTTCTTTTTTAAATCTTGTTATCTCTCCTTTTCCCTTTCCAAATAAGGAATTTGGGACTTTCAATCTTTCTTTTGCAAGTCCAACAATCACGTCATTGTAAGTCTCCATGTTCTCAATCTCTTTGATTTTCATCAGCATTTGCTTTGTTTCCTCATTGATTTGAATTGTGGTTGTCATACTATAACTATAGTTATAGTTATAATATTTAAATCTTTTGGTACATTGGCCTTTTTTTCATTTGTTATGATACCCAATATACTTGCAGCAAGTGGGATTATTAATTGATTTTGAAATGGTAAGTCCTTAATAATCCTAATTGAGATTTTTCTGAAAAATTTCTATAAGAATCAAAAATCATTCAGAATCAGTAAAATGTTTTCAGTATTAAGAGTAGATTTCATAATCTTTTCAGAATTTCTAAAAACATTTTAACAAAAAAAAACAAAAAGTTTATTAAACCATATCGAATACGAACATTAAGGGGATTAAAAATGAAAACACTGACTGTATTATTCATCATATTTATCCTGATAGGAGCATACTTAATCGTATTAAGGAATGATATAGATCTAGAAGAAACACAGGGTAAAAAGACATTCATCTTCAAGTTCTCTAAATGGGTATGGGATATTGGAAAGAACACAGTTAATGTAATAGGTTATGCCATAAAACAGCCTTGGCTGCCTGATAATCCAGAAAAAAAGAATGAGACCATCTATATCATATCTGAAAAAGAGAATTTGGAATCAACTATTGCTAAAGATAGATATTGCTACTAAAACCGGGGTGATCTGATGTTTGAAGAACCAGAATCAATGGATGAATTGATATATTACACAAGACGTTCTTTAGGAGAAGCAGGTGAAGGAAATATTGTTTGCTGGGTGAGCAAAGAGAAATGCCCTCAATGCAAGACTGGCTTGATGTCAAAGCCTAAGGATGAGAAGACTGGCAAGCCAAAGATAAGGGCAAAAGAGTATGTCTGCCCTTCATGCAATAATACTGTTGAAAAAGAGGAATATGAATCAACTTTGACTGCCAAGGCAAATTACAAATGCCCTGAATGCGGCACAGAAGATTCTGGTGAAGTCCCTTTCAAGAGAAAGAATATTGATGGTGTGCCTACACTTCGCTTTGTCTGCAGCAAATGCAAGGCCAACCTTGATGTCACAAAAAAGATGAAGGAGAAGAAAAAGAAATGATTTTTTCTTCACTTAAGATATTTCTTTAAGAATTGTCTGGCTCCTGATACTCGACTTTGCTCTCTATTCCAGTGCTAGGGCTATATCCAAATTTTGCCAAATATGCACTATTTCTGAAAGGATTTAAATCAAGATGAAATTCAAACATGTCTTCAGGCAGATGAATGTTTTTAACTGCATCTCCCATTGCTTCGACACAATGGACCATGTCCCTGTAAGTGTCATATGCGTTATACGCACCGCCAGCTAATGCAACTATTGCTATGGCAGCGACACTTGTGATTATCTTGTCTCTGAGGCTCATTTTAATCCAGGATTTTTTACCAGTTTAAAAATATTACCCATAATTGTTGAGAAAATTACTGAGTGCCTAATGAGAATATATCCACTTTTATCCCAAATATTTATATAGCTCTTCTTATTATTTCTATTATCACACTATATATATTACAGGATATTATTGTGTATATATTATATAAATATGATTGTTATACCTGATAAAATCAATCCAAGGTGATCTAATTCAAGCAAAAGAAAAGAAAATCAAAGAAAATAGAAAAACAGAGGATACTGGTTACTGCTGCACTTCCTTATGTAAATAATGTTCCTCATTTAGGTAATTTAGTACCAACACTTTCTGCAGATGTCTTCATCCGTTATCTCAGGTTAAAGAAAGAGAATGCCATCTGGGTCTGTGGCACTGATGAGCATGGCACAACAACTGAGACAAAAGCGATAGAGGAAGGAGTGACTCCAAAAGAGATATGTGACAAGTATTTCAAGATCCATAAAGACATTTACAAATGGTTCAACTGCTCATTTGACTGCTTTGGCAGGACTTCTTCAAAAGAGAACAAGGAGATTGCGATTGACATCTTCAATAAGCTTGACAAGAATGGTTTTATTGTCAAAGACATTCTTCAGCAGACTTTTTGCAAAAAATGCGATAGGTTTCTGGCAGACAGGTTTGTGAATGGGACATGCCCTCACTGCGGATATGAAGAGGCGAGGGGAGATCAGTGTGAGTCTTGCGGAAAGCTTCTGAATGCTGTTGAATTGAAGAATCCAAGATGCAAGATCTGTGGCAGCACTCCTGAAGTTGTCGATTCTGAGCATCTGTTTATTGACTTGAAAAAGATTGAGCCAAAACTTCTGACTTGGATGAAAAAAGTAGATAAGAAATGGTCATTGAATGCGAGGACAATGGCTCATGCTTGGATAAAAGAAGGATTAAAGCTGAGGTGCATTTCTAGGGATTTGAAATGGGGAATTAGTATCCCAAAAAAAGGATTTGAAGACAAGGTTTTCTACTCCTGGTTTGATGCTCCTATTGGTTACATTGGAATTACAGCAGAATGTAAAAAAGACTGGAAAAAATACTGGCTTGATCCAGATACAAAACTTGTACAGTTTATGGGCAAAGACAATATTCCTTTTCACACGATTTTGTTTCCATCATTTTTATTAGGAACAGGAGATCCATATACTTTAGTGTCTGAGCTTTCAGTAAATGAATATCTTAATTATGAGAATGGAATGTTCTCAAAGTCAAGGCAGATTGGTGTTTTTGGCGATGACGCAATTGAGACAGGAATAAGATCAGATGTCTGGAGATATTATATCCTCAGCTCAAGGCCTGAGACTACTGATTACCAGTTCACTTGGAAGGATTTTCAGACAAAAGTCAATGGAGAATTGGTTGCTAATTTAGGAAATTTGGTGAACAGGACTTTCACTTTCATAAACAGGTTCTTTGACTCAAAGATTCCAAGACCAAAGTTGAATGATAAGGACAAGAAACTTTCGGAGAAACTAAGCAAAGAATACGAGATTCTTGATGAGTTATTCTCAAAACAATCTTTGAGAGACGCATTCAAGCAGATATTCCATATCTCAAGATTAGGGAACCAGTATTTCCAGGAAGAAGAGCCTTGGAAAAGGCTCAAAGGAGAGGGCAAGGATGAAAAGGAGAGGGCTGCAACCTCATTGTATGTTCTTGCTACTATCTGCAAAGACCTGTCAATAATAATTCATCCTTATCTTCCAGATGCATCCAGACAAATTCAAGAAACTCTAAATCTGAAGGATCTGGACTGGTGCAATCTTGGAAAATTGGATATTAAAGAAAACTCAAAGATTGGAAAATCAGAGATCCTGTTTGCCAAGATCGAGGACAAGCAGAGAGAGGATATGGAAAAGAGATATGCTGGCAAGAAAGGGAATAAAGACAAAGAAAAGAAAAAGGAAAAAGTAAAACCAGGACAAGAAAATATAAAACAGGATAATAAAGAAAAACAAGCTGAAGAATCAGACCTATTCCCGCTTGATCTTAAAGTCGCAAAGATTCTTGAAGTCAAAGACCATCCTAAAGCTGATAAGCTATTGATTTTACAGATTGATTTAGGATCAGAAAAAAGGCAGATTGTTGCTGGAATCAAGAATCATTATTCAAAAGATGAGCTTAAATCAAAAAACATTGTTGTTGTGACAAACCTAAATCCAGCTGTCTTGAGAGGAGAGGAGAGCAATGGCATGCTTTTGGCAGCTGGCTCAGATGATTCAAAGGTTGTAAAGCTGTTGGATGCAAAAAAATCAAATCCAGGCGACAAGGTCTTTATAGAAGGCAAAGAAAATAATACAGGACAGATCAATTTTGATGATTTTGAGAAAGTCCATATGTTGACAAAGAAAAACAAAGTCATTGTAAAAGAACAGAACAAAACCCTGAAAACATCCAAAGAAGACATTTCTGTTGACATCGGTGATGGATTTAGGGTTGGATGATTTTTTATTCTCTCTGGTCTACTGGTTTATATGCCCTTTTTGCTCGATGAATACCTTCCAAATAATGTTGTCTCTCATGATGTAAATGAATTTGAGGAAATGCTTTGATAATAGCCTCACAATAATCTCCATATTTTTGATAGAAACCAAGCTCAACACTTTCAAAACCTTTGCGAGGAGGATATACACCTTGATTAGCTTCTTCATCTGTTGCTGAATAATATAAAAGTTCTTTTTCAGCAGGTTTTCCTGATTTAATTCCTCTGATGACAAACAGCCACTCACAAGGAATAAATTCAGACTTATCATATCCTGGATCAGCAATAATTTCTACAAAAGAACATTCTTGATTTTGTGCTACAAAATCATCAACTGATCCTTTTAATAGTGCAAATCTTCCTTCATCCATTTTGATCAATTAGACGAGAATGAATATGAGTTTTTAAATATTTGGATAAAATTCTGATTTTTTTTATCTCATTAAAACTATATCCATTTAATAATAAAAGAAATAAACAATTCTAACTAAGAGTAGTAGTCGTAGTAGACGCTTCAATCACCACTTTTATCCATCTGGTTGCTGTCAATGAATAGTCTGTCACAATCAGCTGTATATATTTTACAGTAGGCTGTGTCCCTGGCTCAACTGTAAATAGCATTGAATTTGTGGCACTGTTATATGTCACTTCAACTTCTGGATAGTCAAACTTGTATATCCATACTAGTTCTTCATCCTCGTCAGGATCAGTTCCATAATTTGTCAGGTCTAGCATATATGGTGATCCTTCTGATATGACTATGTCTGGTAGGACTGATAGTATTGGTCTGTCATTTATTGGATTGATTGTTATTGTCATGTCAGTGTCAATAGAATTCCCTTCTGAATCTGTCAAAGTCAATTTCACTGTTGTTTCTCCATTAGCATTAGCCACAGATCTTAGTGATAATATGTCATCATCAGAATTTGATATTCCTGCCTCAATCTTTGATGAATCAGACTCAGACACAGTCCATGTCAATCCTGTCCCTGTGTCATCATCATCTTTCTCATATGCTGTAAGGTCTATTGACAATAGTCCAAAATCTTCATTTAATGTCCTTGATGGTATCACAGGCTGGACCCATGGGCTGTCAGATTCCGATGTTACAGTCACTTTAATAGTATCGCTTCCAGAACCTCCTTTATTGTCTGTTGCAGTGAATTTTACCATTTCATTTCCATGCCAGTTGGCTGCAGACTTGATTGTGGCTGTATCTCCAGAGATGGTTATTGTCAATTTGCTTGATGTTGATGTTGATGCTGCACTCCATGTTATTGAATCACTTTCATCAGCATCCTCTGCATATTCAGCAAGATCAATCTGGTACTCTTCATCTTCTGGGAGTGAGATGTCTGGTATGCTGACTACTGGATTGTCATTTGTATCAATCACATGTATTATCATGATTGCCTTGTCTGAGAATTCTCCATCATTGACAGTTATCTCAATATTAAATGTTCCGACATCATCTTGTCCAGGTGTGAATATTATCCTTCCTGTATGGGGATTTAGGGTAAATGTCTCAGTAAGAGTAGGTGTTGATGTATATGAGAATGTCACGCATCCAAGATCATCATCGCAGTCAGGGTCTGAGTATTTGACCACATATTCAAATCTTGCTCCTTGATTGACATAATATTCCTGTCCGGATACACTTACTCCAGGAGGAAGGTTTGTTGGTGGTGTAAGATCAATTATTGGTGCAGTGCTTGTTGCAAAATTCTCGCATTTTGTCTTCAATGCCCCTCCCTCTTGCCAGTAATCAACACAGACCTGGCTGTAATCTAGATCCAAGACTACTGCTGATCCTGAGCATCTTGCTGCTGTATTGGCTGATGCTGTAGATGCGCAGTCAGATATTTGGTGAGTTGCACCAGATAATGCCTTGAAATACATATTATATATGGTGTCTTTTTTCACATTCATGCTGAATGAATAGCTATAGGAATATTCTGAATCCTTGACAATCTTTGTTCCAGACAGCTGTGGCTCAGATAATCCTTGACACACTGTTCTGCATATATCTCCAGCTGCTCCAGCCGGGCATCTGTCGCAAATGTCTGCAGGGATTGTTGTAGTGGTTGTGCCAGTATCAGGAGTTGGCAGACCTGTTCCACCACATAAACCTAATTGTGCCAATATTCCATTCTCACACATTCCTTGATTCATCTGGTCAAACATGTCCTGGATATTGCTGAACTGGTCTTCTGCACTCTCATCACCATCACCTGCATTGTCATCATCCTCACCGCACATGCATCCGCTTGCATTGAGGAATATTGCAATGATTATTATGAGAACATAGATTTTCCAATGCTTCAATATTGTCCTGAAAACTGTTTCATGCATTATTTTGACCTTTTTTTAGTATAACTGCATCTAATAGGCCTTTTTCAGCAATATTCATATATTAAGTTTTTGTTTTTTCGAACGTAGTGAGAAAAAACAAAGCTACGGATGGGTAAGTTAAATTGCACAGCAATTTATGGCTTTCTTATGAGTTTGTTTTGGTTTTTCAAATGCAGATATCCATAACACTTCAAAATTGTCTTTATAACTCTTGCTGATATCTTTGCTTTCAATCAATATTGCAAGTGGATCTTCCTTATTCCAGATTGTCAATAAAACCTTATTTCTACACACTATGGTTCCAGTAAATGAAATATTTTTTATTGGCAAAAACTTAATTTTTGCAAGTTTGAGTGAAGGGCCTTGTTTTATTCTCTTGAATGATTCAGGTGCATTATTATATATGATCCTGAGCTTTGAACCTTGCTTTGCCCTTTGGTCATGCCAGTGTTTCATGAAAAATGGAATAATTTTATAACTGGCTCCAGAAGAGCCGTATATCATCATTTCTTTTGGCTTTTCCTTTAACATATAAGACATTGCAGTCTTCATTCCATCTTTACCTTCAAAGACCTCAACATCTGTTTTTTTTAATGCGAGATTCTGAAATTTTGCTAGCTCTGGAACAATCTGATTTAAGGAATCCTCTTCTTTTTTTTTCTTTTCCTCAAAATTGTCAATTATTTTTCTTGGATCAACTGCCTGGAAATACTTTTTCCCTGATTTGATTGCATAAGATACAAATCCTTTGTCAAGAAGTATGTCAAAATAGTCATAAATTGATGATCTTAGTATATTTGTTTTTTTTGCAATATGATTTGCAAGGCTCGGTCCTTCTTTTAGCAGCTCTATGTATATTCTTGCTTCTTTTTCTTTTAGTCCTATTTTTTCAAGCTGGCTGATGTCCATAATGTGCATAAACCTATATTGATATATAAATGTTGTGGAAAAATCCACAGCATAATATTATATGT
>JBDROB010000027.1:0-17375 GCA_043810355.1 Candidatus Woesearchaeota archaeon | reverse complement strand
AAAACTCAGTTTGATTAAATATATGCTAAAAGATAAGACTCTTTTATTTGATATAATAAAAAACCAGATTAGATATTATAAGATCAAGCTTACACAAAAAATTGATGTTAAAAATAGATTATATAATAAAAGCAAGATTTTTAAAGATTATAAAGAATAAATAGTGCTCTTGGAGATGCTCAATAATGAAAAACCCATTGATATCTGTGGTAATTCCTGCATATAACAGCGAGAAGACTATCAGTAAATGCTTGTCTTCACTTCTCAACCAGTCATATGATAATTATGAGATAATTGTGGTAGACAACAACTCAAAAGACAGCACCAAAGATATAATAAACCATTTCAAGAGCAAGAGCAAAAAGATAAAGATGGTTTTTGAGCCATTTGTATCCAGAGGAGCTGCCCGCAATGCAGGGATATCCGCATCAAAAGGAAAAATAATTGCAATGATTGACTCAGATTGTATTGCTCCAAAGGAATGGATTGAAAAGATAACATTTCCTATCAGAAAGCATAAAGAGACTGTAGTCCAGGGTAATGAGACAGATCATATCAAAAATTATTGGACAGGAATGGAACAGGAGTTTAATAATGAATTTCTGCAAAAAAATAGATATGGAAGATATATTGATCATCTTGATACAAAAAATTGTGCCTTTAAGAAAAACATTTTTAAGGGTATTGGGCCTTTTAATAAGCATATAAAAAATATTGAGGATTTCGAGCTAAAGGTTCGAATCAATAAAAAAGGTATTAAGGTTTTTTTTTTGAAGATTCTTGCAGTGTACAGCATTTTCACAAAGGCACTGGCATAAAAGTGTTTATAAGAAAGATGAACCAAGGATTTTGGACGACTAAAATATATTTTATTCACAGGAAATATCTTAAAGGTTCTGATGAAAAGATGATAACTTCATTGAATCCTTTGAATTTTTTTTCATTCTTTGCTTCAATATTTATTTTCCTGCTAAAGAAAGGATTTAAGAAGTTTTATTTTGAGTTTATTACAGGTGTTGCCTGGCGTGCAGGAATAATATTTGGAATTTCTGAAATGCTTATTAAGCCAGAAAAACACCCAAAACAATTGTAAGTGCTTAAATCTTGAGATTCTTCTTGATTTGCCTTTTGATTATTCTCAATATAAATAATAAACTCCATATGAATAAACATCAACAAAACAATAAAAAATAAGATTGTATAAACATCTTTTTTATCCATTCTGAATGATTATTAGTTTGTATTATTTAAATATTGTTTATATGAATATTAATTTTCATTAGCACATAACCACCAAAAAATATAAATACAACCTATACTTACAATGTAAGTATCAAAAATATAATCCAAAACAATAAGATAACCATCCAAATCAAAAAATATAAATATGACCTATACTTACAATGTAAGTATCAACAACCAAAAATCTTTTTCTAAAATACCATAATATTTATATATCAATACTTACAATGTAGGTATGATTAAGCCCATTTAACATCAATTTCCAAAAAAGAGGAAATATAAACTGAGTAATTACGCAAAATTTAGGAAGAATAGGCTTAAAAATATCATAGATAAGCATAAAAAGCCTGAAAAAAAGGGTTTTCCCTTAGTTCTTGATAGGCCAGACTCTGTTCCTTCTTTCATTTTCCAAGACAGGTCATTTGCAGTCCTGGAAACTTTGTCAAAATATCTCAAAGAGGAGTTCAACCTAAACTATCATGAGATAGGCCTTTTGTTGAACAGGGATGAGAGGACAATCTGGACCTGTTATAATAGGACAACAAAAAAGAAAAAAGAATCATTCAAGAAATATCCTGATTCTGTTGAGATCCCTATCAAAGCTATTGCAAACCGAGACATAAGCATTCTCGAAAGCATTGTTCTCTATCTGAAAGACAAACTCAATCTGACCTATCATCAAATCGCTCTCTTGCTCAATAGGAATGACAGGACAATCTGGACTGTATATAATCGTGCTATGAAAAAGAAAACTAATCAGGAGGCTGGCAGATGAGGCTGAGTGACTCAAACAAAGGTCACTGGCTGAATAAGCTAGTTCCAGGAATATTGTTATTCTTCTTGCTAGCCTTGCTTGTGTTTGCTTCAACCTCATCACAAGAGGATGTAACTTTAGATTACAAGATTGATCAGGTAAGGATACCTGAATTGAATGAGTCAGGAGTATTCCTCATTTCACAGTCTCAAGCATCAACATCTGCTCAAGTCCTGAATGAATCTGGAGTTAGGATAGATATCACTCCATCGATAACTCCTCCAAACATTACTGAATCGCAGGGATTGTTCAATTTCAGCGCCCTTACATCTGAGATAGTCTGGAAAGCTGTATCATTGATATTCAATAATTCATATGGAACAATTGACTTTGATCAAGTTATTGATTTGAGCAAGAATGATTCCTATTCATTCGATGGCATAATCAATATCAGCCAAAATTATATCATGCTTAATAGCACTGCATTCCCAGCTTTCAACAAGACCTCAAGACTTACATTGACTGGATTGTCTTTTACAAGTATCAAGATATTGAAAGATGGAGCTGAATGCACTGACTGCTCAATTATCAGCTACTTAAGCAATGACGTTGTGTTTGATACACCTGGATTCACTGTCTACCAGGCTGCTGAGGGTAATTATACTCCGGCTATCAGGCTATCTAGGAGAGTCAAGGTCCAGAATGCAACCATGAATATTTCAGCAGTCCAATATAAGTCTTCATGGCCAACAGATGTTGCACTTAACATAGGCGGAACTGGCCTGGCCATAAATATCAGCGGAACTTTCAGCACTCATGTTATATTAGACAATTTCACAACAGCTTTGAACTCAATACTAGACAATAATTGCACCTGTTCTGGCTGTGTCTCTTCAAACAGCGATCTTACTTGCACAATAGATATTGCCATTAGCTCAGGAACTACTGGAGGAGTCCAGCTTTCACAATTGAACATCTCCCAGAGCATTAAGAATGCATCCTGGAACATGAACAGCAATTACACATTGATTGACCTTTATGATTACTTCTATGACCAGGAAGGAGACAATCTTAACTTCACCCATAGTGGAACTGTGAATGTGACAATAATTGCCAATAATGATACTGGCATTGTCACTCTAGTTCCAAATGCTGGATGGACTGGAATAACATATGTTGTCTTCACAGCAAATGACTCCACAAATATTACAAGAAGCAATAATATTACTTTGAATGTCTCAAGTGCTAACACAAGGCCTTGGCTGTCTACAGCTATTCCAGATCAGTCATGGGATGAAGACACTACAAAATCAAATGCATTTGATCTTGACAATTATTTCACTGACAATGAGAGTGATGCAATGACTTATACATCATCATCAGTTTCAAGCATCACAGTCAGCATTGGTAGCACTGGATTGGTTAACTTCACTCCTGCTGCCAGTTTCTATGGAACAAGGACTGTTATATTCTATGCAAATGATACTGTCCTGAATGGAACAAGCAATACTGTTACTTTGACTGTAAATAATCTCCCTGACTGCGGAGATGGAGTCAAAGAGATTGGAGAAGAATGTGATGGAAATGATTTAGATGGACAATCCTGCTCATCTAGAGGATATTATTCTGGATCGCTCAGCTGTACTGGATCATGCACCTTTGACATAAGTGGATGTACAATTATAACCCCTACAACTACAACCACAACTCCAACAACAACAACTTCAACTACAACCACAACTACTACAACAACTACAACTACAACAACTACAACAATACCTTTAGAGTGCACTACAAATGCAGACTGCAATGATGCTAATGCATGCACAACAAATGTATGTTCAGCAGGAAAATGCACAAGTTCAGCAGTGGATTGCGGATATAAGGACTGCAGTGCATATGGTACTGCTCCTTGCCCAAGGACTTGCAATCCAGCATCTGGATGCCAAGACTGTGTATGCACTGTTGATCCATGCTATGGAAAAATATGCAACCCTGGAGGGCCGCTCTTATGCAATGGCCAGAATATCTTCTGCGATAATGTATGCGAAGTTGCCGGTGGCCAGGGAATCTGTACTACGTGCACTCCTGATTGCCTTGATCCTTGCCTTGGAGTCACTTGCAATCCTAAATCAGTGCTATGCGCAGACGGCTCAATCCTAAGCTGTGAAACCTCCTGCACAAATGGCGTTTGCTCAAGCTGTGATCCAGGCATATGCCCTCTTATTGTCAAACCGATAATTGAAGAGCCTAAAAAGAGGGAGAACATCCCATATTCACTCAATTCATTCCCTTGTGTGAATGTTACCAGTTATATAACTGATTCAGGTTTGACAATCAGCAACATTGATGCAGAAGGCTTGATCATTCCAGAAGGATATGATATTGCTATTGATCCATTTGAGATTGATTGCAACGAGCAGTCTCTTGACTTGACATTGAGTATTCCAGATAATTTCGATGATGTTAAAATACTCAAGTGCATTGATAATCTTTGCATACCTACTGATATTAAAGAGGTCAAGCAGCTCAGATGCGGAGATGAGATAATAAGGACATACAGCGAGAAAGATTCATTCTTTGATCCTGAATCTGCTGAGATCCATCTTGAAGAGAGAAACATCACTCTAACAGAAATCCAGGATACAATAGAGAGTGGCAATGCAAGGATCAAGTTTATTGGAGATGCTCTCGAGAATATAACAGCAACATTGTCTGCTCCAAAGAAAAAGATACCAGAACCAATAAATCCAAGATTGAAGATCTTAGGTACACCTTTGATAATCAAACTGGACAAATCTGCAGATAATTTCTCAACAACAATAAGGATGCCTTATGTCACATCTGAACAATATGATGAGAATTCAATCTCATTGTATGTCCTTAAGAATGAGACATGGCAATATGTTGATAGCAAGATCAACAAGCCTATGAAAGTGATTTCTGCAAATATACAGGATGCTTCAATATACTTGAATGAG
This sequence comes from Candidatus Woesearchaeota archaeon, assembly GCA_043810355.1. Classification (GTDB taxonomy): domain Archaea; phylum Nanobdellota; class Nanobdellia; order Woesearchaeales; family JAGVYU01; genus JAZDHV01. The sequence continues at coordinate 12,398 of JBDROB010000027.1, read as the reverse complement.
GAGAATGAGCTGCAGATTGCAACTATTGGAGCAATCTGTGAGAGTTGCCTTGAAGCTGAACTTACAAAAGTATATGAGCCTAGTTATGGCAGCAAAGATGCAATCATACTTGTCCATGGACTTGGAAGCTCACCTCAGACATACAAGGAATTAATCAAGGATATCGAATTGACTAATCAACCATTCCAAGTATGGATCTTTGGTTACCCATCAGAAAAGACTATTGAAGAGAATACTGAAGAATTCAAGGAATTGTTAGAGGCAAAATCATCTGAATTTGATAATATATTCATAATTGCCCATTCATTAGGTGGACTGATTACTCAGAAAGCCCTATACGATGCATATGTTGAGACAACTGAAGGAGTTAACAAATATAAGATTATTGAGAAGACTAAGAAAGTAGTCCTTATTGGTGTTCCAAATGAAGGTACACCTACAATTAACCTGTATAAAAATCTTTTAAAGAATGTTGCAAATGAAGGAAAAGATATTGGATTTATCAATCCTAATTCACCTGTATTGGATCAGATTGCTGAAGGTGCAATTACTCCTCAAGTTCCTTCAATTAAATACTTTGTAATAGCAGGAACAAAGCCTTATGAATTTAATCTGCTGTTCTTGAAAATAACAACTGAAAAATTGTTTAATGAGAAGAATAAGAATGATGGTATTGTGACCACATTGAGTGCGCAGCATATCGGAGATGAATATATTGATGACATGTGCAACAATTATTGGGAGATTAATCTCAGCCATACAGAGTTGATTGACAATGAGCTTGGCAGGAAACTGATTGAAAAGATTATTAGCAAAGAGATTCTTGTTGATGATTATGCAATTCTTGGAAAGCAGAAATATTATGAGTTCTCAATCAGCAATTGCAAACCAGGAGTAAAATATGTAGTAGTAGGAAGGAAAGTACAGGAAGAATATCTCGAAGATGAGCTAATGTGCAATTGCGGCAATGGATATTGTGGTGAGGGAGAGAATCCTTTGAACTGTCCAGCTGATTGCGCTAAACTGCTGACAAAAGAGAATATCTGCGCATGGGCATTGATACCTATCATCATATTGCTCCTGATACTGTTGGTAATCTCAGTCTACCATACTTACAACAAGCATTATGTAGGAAAGCCTCTTTCAAAGAAATGGGTAACTGCAATAATCTTGATTGGAATTTTATCAAGCCTGATAACATTGCAGTATCTTATCACTTGCAGAGGATATGCTGGCTATGTGTTCTTGATTATTTTGTTCACTACTGGATACTTCTTGATCACTCCAATCATCAAGAAACCAAAAGTCAAGGTGATATACAGGCCAAAACCTGAGCCTGAAAAGATTGGGAAAGAATTGATTGTAGAGGCCAAACATGAAGTTAAGAGGGTTGAAGTAAGAAAAGTCAGTATTTTCAAGGTATTATACAGAAGATTGAGGCATGTTGTACTCAGGTTACAGCATAAGATCTCCAGATATAGAGAGAAATTAAAGAATGCCAAGGAAAAAGCAAGAGAAAAAGCCAGAATAAGGAAATTAGAGAAAATAAAAGCTAGAAAGATTAAAAGAAGATTAAGATTAGCAAGGATTAGACAAAGAAAGAAAGACAAAGAAAGAGCAAGAGAAAAAACCAGAATAAGAAAATTAGAGAGAATAAAAGAAAGAGAAAAAGCAAGAGAAGAATCCAGGATAAGGAAACTTGAAATAAGAAAGGAAAAACAGAGGATTAGAAAGGAAAGGCAAAGGATTAGAAAGGAGAATATAAGGAGAATCAAGCATAAATTAATTGGTATTAAGAATAAGATTAAGAAAGACTTGATCAAGGCAATTCTTTGGATAATTAGGACATTCAAGCAGACTATATTTGTGATATCTCATGCCAAGGAAATATACAGGAAGTATAGGCTAAAGAAGGTTCTGGATGATAAGGATGCTGATGTCAAAGAGATTGACTCAATGGAATCTTGGGAGAACAAGGATCTTGGCAGGATTGATGACCAGCTTGAATACACTGAAAAGCATCTTAAGTTTATAGACAGGAAACTCCTGCCATCAAGAAGGATAAGGATAGTTGGAATCATCAAGAATTTGATTAAGTTGATCAAGCTTCCAAAGATTAAGTTTAAGAAGAGGATCAAGAAGAAAGAGCCTCCAAAACTTTCATTAGAAGATATCAACAGGATCATAGAGCAAGGTGATAGAAAGATATCAGATTCTGATAGACTCTTGTCAACAGAAGACAGCAGGCTTGGACAGATTAACAAGAGAATAAGATCCATAACTCACGAGCAGATAATCAGGCTGCATAAGATAAAACAGAAGATCAAGACAGTCAGGTTCATCCCAATAATTGACATATTCAGGAATTGGGAAAAGAGAAGACTTGCAAGATTAGAAAAAGCAATCAAGACAAGAGACAGGAACCTTGATAATATAAATAAGAGAATAAGCAAGATTAAGAGACCAAAATATCAAATCCTGAAATTCATAATAAGATATATAGAACATCTTAAACAAAATAAAAGACTGAAATCAACTGAGAAAACAGAGATTAAAGTTGATGCATTTAAAGATCTAAACAGATCTCTGGAAATCAGTGATAGAAAGATATCAGATTCTGATAAAGGAATAACTAGAAAAGATTCTAGGCTTATCCTTTTGGATAAAAAGTTCAGGCATTTGGCCCATAGGAACATGATTAGGTTTATCTGTTTGTTCAGGAGAAAGAGGCCTCCTAAAACCTCATTTGATAATATCAACAAGGAGATCAGAGAACATGATAGGAAGATATCAGAATTCAACAAGGAATTGTCAGGTAAAGAACTGAACCTGGACAGGATTAACAACAGGATCATGTCTTTCACCCAAAAGCAGATCATCAGACTGCATAGACTGAAAAAGAAGATAAGACCAATCAGTATTATCCCATTGATAGATCTGCTCAGGATATGGGAAAAGAAAAGATTGGTAAAGATAGAAGAAACTATCACAACAAAAGACAGAGAGCTTGACAGGATAAACAAGAGGATAATCAAAATAAGGAAGCCAAGAAGATCAAGGTTAAAATCAGCATTGATGCCATTGATTGGGGATTTATTAAAAAAGCGCAGATTAAGGAAGATAAGGTTAAAACAGCTAAAAGAGAATGAAAGGATAGAATTAGCGATTATCAAAGATTTGAGGCTGAAAGATAAGATAAAAGTGACTGAATCAGACCAAAACAGAATCAAGATAATCAATGACCAGCTGATGGATAAAGATTCTGTCCTAAAGGAAAATCACAGCTTATTGCTCAACTTGAATAGCCATTTATTGGATATAAGGAGGAAGATTAAGGATATCAGGAAAATGTCAGGATTGCCTTCTCAATTGATACAAGAGGAAATCAATCCTAAAAAAAGGCATATCTTGAGAAGATTGATCAAGAGATACAAAAAAAGATACACTTTCTTAAAAGAAAAGAGGATTGGGCAGAGAAAAAGTAGGGAGGAAAGGAATAGAAAGCATAGAAAAAATATCAATATGATAAAGATTCCTCTGTTTGATAGGCAAAAGCGATTAGTCAGAAAAGATAATCTTGAGATCCAGAGGATCAATAATAAATTGATTGACCAAGACACTGATCTAAGAGAAAACCACCACTCCCTTGATAATATTGATGCTCACATAAATAATCTTAAACAGGATATTGATATGATCAGGTCAAGTATCAGGCCAAGAGTTAGCCAGAGCACTGCCCAAATAAAATCCAGGCGTGAAGAGATAAAGGTCGGGAAAAGAAAGAAAAGCCTATTGATAAAGATCAGGAAACTGATTAAAGCATATAGGCAAAGAAGAAAGGACAAGAAACATTTTGTCAATCCTAAGCCTGATAAGTCTATCTTAAGTCTTAACAATAGGATTGAGAACAAGAAAGAGGATATTGATGATTTCAATAAGAGATTAGAGGAGAATAAGAAGAATCTAAGAAAATATGAAAGATTATAATCCTATTTTCAAAAGTTATAAATATTTTCTTGAACCCTGCTTTTTCAGATTAGCAATAATCTCTTTTAGCCTTTTGATAATCCTGATATTGCCTGTTTCAATATTTTTCTTCATGTTTTTCCTGTACTTTCCCAAATTTGAAAGAAATTCTTTTGTCTCATGCTCATTAAACTCAATGCTTGATGCACCATAACCCATATTTGCAAGATATTCTGCATTCAATATTTGCTCAAACTGAAATTTTACAGGTATAGATAATATTGGTTTCTTCAGGTATAAAGCCTCTGTCATGAGAGTGAACCCTCCATTCATGATTACTGCCTTGCAATTGCCTAAATCCCTAAAAAAATCATCTTCATTGAATTTTTTGTATGTGATATTCTTGTCCTGCTCATCTTTTCCAAATCCATAGACAATAAAATTCTCATTTATATTATGAAAAATATCTGCCATTGTCTTTGATGATTTTGATGTTTGATAGACTAGGACATGATCCCCTGTCTTTGTTTTTAGATTTATGATCTCGTCTCGCAAGACAGGCCCATAAACTTCAGTGTACCTATCTTTGACTATTGGGAAAAAGAATGATGTCACCAGATATCTGTCAGCATGAGGAAGCTCTAATTTTAATACAAACCTTGAATTTAAGTAATCAATGATATGTTTTTTATTGAAGACAATTCTAGTCTTTGATATTATCTGCTCATTATCTACAGATATTACTGGAATTCTTAACAATGTGCCAAGATAACATGAAACATATTCAAAATCTGTGATAACCATGTCTGGTCTTTCTTTCAGTATCAAGATGAATATTTTGACAATGGAAAATAAGTGCAGAGGCACTTCAATCAGGTTTTTGATTACTGTGCCCAAGACACTCACTTTATTGTTGTAATAGAATATTTTTAGATTAGCCACCCATTCCAATCTTTTTATTTTATCTTTATGATTTTGATAATAATTGCAGACATTATCTGAGCCTATCAAGATTATGTCATTATCCTTGCTGAGTTCATCTATAATCGGCTTGCTTCTTGTTGTATGCCCCATTCCCTCTGCTTGAATTCCATACAATATTTTTGCCAATCTGACCCCCTTATTCTGCTATCTCATAAAAATATGTCATCTGATTGATTTCCACTCATTGTAAAGAATGGCTCTTTGAAAAAAAAGCTCCAAATGCTGTTTATTGTCCATGTAGCTATGGTCTTGACATATCCATCCTTTTTATATCTTCTGTCTGACTCTAGGACAAAGAACTTTTTTTCGTGATAAATACTGCCATGTTTGTTGAGTCTCCTGTATAAGTCAATATCCTCAACAACAAACAATTTCTCATTAAACCCCCTTATTTTATTATAATATTCTTTTTTTATGAAATGTATTCCCGCTCTAACTGTATTTATCATAAAAAAGTTCTGCATAAATACAAAGAAGTCAATGATATTTGACGCAATTCTATTTTTTAATCCCCTGCCAATCTTTACCCTGCAAATTGCTCCAATATAATTGCTTTTTGACAGTTTTTTCATAAAGTAATACAGGAAATGCTCACTTGGTATCTTCATGTCAGCATCAATAAAAAGAAGGATATTTCCTGACGATAATTTTACCCCTATATTTTTTTGTTGTGAGATGTTTCTTTCTTTTGATTTGATTATTTTGAAAAGGATTGGCATTTCCTTGCTCATTTTGTCCTGGCTTTTCTCAATAAAATCTTTTGCAACCTTGACAGTATCATCAGTTGAACCAGAATCTATTATGATAATCTCATAATTTCTGTAAGATTGGTACAATATGCTGTCTAGTAGGTCAATTATGGACTTTTCTTCATTACATGCTGATATTATTATGCTTAACATTTGCCTTCTTTATGCCCTAATATCTTTGAGTTTAAAAAATTGTATATATTAGAGTGAATAATTGGATGGATTCTGGAAAAGGTCCTGACTTTTAGTAAAATATTTATAATAAGAAATATAAGACGTGTTATGATCAATATAACAAATTTGATATTGTCTTCAGTCTATTTTATGCTTCCAGCATATTTTGCCAATATGGCTCCTGTCATTGTCAGAAGATTCACTAATCTCCTGGATTATCCTATTGATTTCAACATTAAATTTGGAGGAAAGCCTTTGCTAGGTAAAAATAAGACTTGGAGAGGCCTGTTCTTTGGGGTTGTCTTTGCTCTGATCATTGCATATGTACAATTCCTGCTAAAAAACAGCCTGTTTTTCTCATCAATAAGCATTATTGGCTATAATTCTTGGCTAATGATAGGATTTCTCCTAGGTCTTGGTGCTTTGGTTGGTGATTTTTCAAAAAGCTTTGTCAAGAGAAGACTTTCTATCAAACCAGGCAAGAGGTTCTTTCCTTTTGATCAGCTTGACTTCATAATTGGCGCTCTAATATTTATATCTATTATTATGGTTCCACCAATAGATTTATTAATAACTATTCTTATTATCAGCTTAGTATTGCATGTTGTTGTCAATCATTTGGCATATTATCTCAAGATAAGAAAAGAAAAGTGGTGAAAATATGTTAAAGGAAATATTAAGAAAATCAATTCATTTTTTACTTGGCGCTGTCATAATCATCATTGGACTGTCGATAAAAAACAGGTTTGAGATTGAATCTATTCTCCTGGCAATATTTATTGCACTCATCGCTTTCATAATTCTGGATTATCTGAGGATTGAGCTCAACTGGAAGATCCCTATATATCATCATTTCATGAGGACCAAGGAAAAAGACAAGTTCAATGCATTAATCATGGGCCTGATTGCTACTTTGATAATTTTCAAGTTTTATGATTATAATATTGCATTGGCTGCGCTTGCAATGGCAATCCTTAGTGATGCTGCAGCTGCCCTTATGGGGAAAAAGTTTGGAGGGCCAAAATTGTTCAGGAATAAGACTTATGTTGGAAGTATCTCTGCCTTGATCACTAACCTGATTGTAGGGGTCATAATCTTGCCGAAAATACTTATTATAATTCCTATGGCATTAGTAGCCACTTTTACAGAACTGTCAGTCCATAAGCTCGATGACAATCTGATTGTCCCTCTTATGACAGGACTTGCTGGCCAAATAATTTACTTAATGCTCTATATATGAGTTATAATTCACAAATTAGTAACAAAAATTTGCTGAATATTTATTAGCTCAGCTTATCCTCACACTAAAGTGTGAGGTATTAAGCTTCGCATTATTGTCAGCAAATGTTTGGGACACTGAGAAATTTGCTTAGCAAATTTCTGGTGCGCAAAAAAATCAAAGCATTTTTTAGCGTTGAAAATTCGATTCGATCATTCGTTTTAAATCGCTTTGCGATTTATAACGTACCAGAAATCTCCGATTTCTGAGCACATCCTTGGCCTAAAGACCAAGGTATTCTGATCGAATTTTCAATAAATACAATTAGGATATAAGACAATAAAAACAGGAAGAAAACGAAAACAATAACGAAAAGATGAAAAATATTAAGAAAAAGATGAAAAAATCAGGAAGAATGAGAAAAGACGATAAAAAGAAAGATAATGTAAAGATGAAGGCCTCAAGGAATATTCTGAACATCCCTAATCAGATTACAATTGCAAGGATAATCTTGATACCAATATTCATCCTCACATTGTTCCTTCCAATAGCCAATAACAATATTATGGCTGCATTCATTTTCCTGATAATTGCATTGACTGATCATCTTGATGGATACCTGGCAAGGAAATTAAATCAGATAACTGATTTTGGAAAGCTGATTGATCCTCTTGCTGACAAGCTTCTGGTCCTATCTGCTTTGGTATTCCTGATTGGAAGAGACCCTGTTGGAATCCCTGCATGGATTGCCTATTTGCTAATAGTGAGGGATATGGTTATAATCGGTTTAAGGTCTTGTGACAAGGAAAAGGTCATCTTATCTGCTTCTTGGTGGGGTAAATCTAAGACAGTTGCAGAAATGGTTGGTATCTTTGCAGTCCTTCTTAATCTTGAGATTGGAGTCTATATACTTGTCTTGGCTGTCATCCTTAGCTGGATTTCTGGAATAATCTACATCTACAGGGGAAGAAATATTGTCAAGGGATTCTTTTGAGGATAAAGCTTGATAATCCCCCTAGATATCCTTTGAATCCATAAAATTTAGTTGATTCTACTTGTATTTTATTTGATCTGATTGCTTTTTCAAGACTTCCTTCAAATATTGACATGCATGATCCAATCTCATATGAAAAATGCCCGTCTGACCCGCCTGTGATTGGTTTGTTCAGTTTTTTTGCCTCTTCCTGTGCTTTTATATTGATATGATTGAACATAACCCTGCCATTTAAGCCTTCTATCGCATCAATTCTTCTGCTAATCTCTTTGAGAGGTATCTTGAATCTCAAATGAGGCAATTCCCTAAATGGGTGTGCTGCTATTGAAATTCCTCCTTGATCTCTTATCTTATCCAAGACAACCATCAATTCTTTATCTTTAATCTCTTCATTGATATTAAATGCAAGGACATGGCCTTTATCTGTGTACACTTCTTCACCTACAATGACTTTGAAATTCTTGTCTTTATTCAATTTCAGAACAGCCAATGGACCTTTAAATGTGCCATGGTCAACTACTCCTACTCCATCTAATCCGATCTTTTTTGCCTGTCTCAATATTTGTGCAGGCTCAAGATTAGAGCATCTAGAATATTTTGTGTGGATATGCATGTCAAATTTCATTTCTGCTCCCAATCCTGCCCTTGACCTGATCACATCTATATTTATTGATTACCTTAGCAATAACAATATTATTGCAATAATCAGAAATGTCATATGGGTCAGGATAATCTTAATCCAGTCTTTCTTTTCAAAACTTACTAATATGGCGCTTGTAGGAAATCCTATCAGGTAAATCAATGATGATTGGATTATGAATATCTCCTTATTTGCATATGACAGATAAAACAGCACTCCTAAAAAAGGATATGCAAAAATGCTTCTCATCTGTGGTTTTATGCCAAACAATATTATTAAGATTATTAAGGAAATCATAGAATTAAGTATTACATTTAGATTTAACCAATAAAAGATTATTATAAAGCTGATTGTGATCAGGAGGATCTGCATTAATTTAAAGTATTTTAGCCCAGGATCCCTTTCTTCTTTTGAGAAATTTATCAATAATATGCCTACTATCAATCCTGAAAAACTGATAAATGCTGTAATAATATAATCTAACATATCAAGAATAAAATATTTGATGTATAAAAACATATTGCTTTATTACAACCTAGATACCTATTATAATTTAGTTTATTCTAGATGATTTAACTTGATACAAAGAATATGATTTAATCTAAAGAAAATGACCGGGTGTGTATTATTATATAATATAAAAAAATCTTAGAATCAATCCCAATCACAGAACAATTCATCCATTTCATGCTTTCCGACAAGCTTTTTGTTCAAAAGACTAAGAGCTGTTTTCTTGCCATGTGACCCTTTGACCTGATCAAAGATGAAATCTTCTTTATTAGCGATTTCCTCAATTACAATTTCTTCTTCCATTTTCAGCATTAACCAAATATGATATTTAATTACTTTAGAGTAACAATAACCTATATATAAATCTTTTGTTTTTAAATCATTATACAGTAGTAAATTCGTTTATGAAAACATTTATAAATCTTCATAAAACACTATTATATCAAGAACCATCAGTCAAAGGGACTGATAGTATGCTAAAATATATAGAAATGTTCTATATTTCCTATATAGAATTTGCAAACCATTGATTGGAGGGATAATAAAAATGTCTAAGAAATATGTTTATAGTTTTGAACAAGGAAGAGATATTGGAAAAAATATATTAGGGGGAAAAGGCTCAAATATGGCAGATATGGTCGCCTTGGGCTTGCCGATTCCACCAGGTTTTACTATCACAACTCAAGTATGTGATGAATACTATAAGAATAATAAGCAATATCCTAAAGAAGTCCTTGATCAGATTGAAGAGAATCTTCAGGAATTAGAGAAAAAGATGAAAAAAAAGCTTGGCGATCCTGAAGATCCAATGCTTGTTTCTGTAAGGTCAGGAGCAGCTGTATCTATGCCTGGTATGATGGATACTGTATTGAACCTAGGCTTGAATGACAAGTCTGTTCAAGGCATGATAAAAAAGACCAATAATGAGAGATTTGTATGGGATTCCTACAGAAGATTTATCCAGATGTTTGGCGATGTTGTAATGGAAGTCGAGCATTCAAAATTTGAAAAAGTTCTTGAAAAAGTTAAGATAGACAAAGGTGTTAAGCTTGACACTGATCTTGATGTTGAAGACCTGAAAAAGGTTGTTGAAGAGTATAAAAAAGCTATATTAGATGCTAAAGGAAAATCTTTTCCAGAATATCCAAGAGAGCAATTGCAGATGGCTGTTGACGCAGTTTTTAGCTCTTGGAACAATCCACGGGCAAAAACTTACAGGAGACTTAATGATATTAAAGGATTGATTGGGACTGCTGTTAATGTTCAGACAATGGTCTTCGGCAATATGGGAGACACTTCTGGGACAGGAGTTGCATTTTCAAGAGATCCTTCTAATGGTGAAAATAAGTTATATGGTGAATTCCTCATGAATGCCCAGGGTGAGGATGTAGTTGCTGGAATAAGGACTCCTCTGCCAATTGCAGAGCTTGAAAAAGTTATGCCTGCCTGTTATAATGAGTTTGTTAAGCATACAAAAAAGCTTGAAGACCATTATAAGGATATGCAGGACATGGAGTTCACAATCCAAGAAGGAAAATTATACATCTTGCAGACAAGAAGTGGAAAAAGGACTGTTCATGCTGCTTTGAGAATTGCTGTTGAGATGGAAAAACAAGGATTTATTGACAAAAAGACAGCTGTCTTAAGGATTGATCCAAACCAGCTTGATCAGATTCTTCATAAGCAACTTGATCCTGTTGCAAAAAGTGAAGCAGAAGTGATTGCAAAAGGTCTTCCAGCATCTCCTGGAGCTGCAGTTGGAGCTATTGTGTTTACAGCTGAAAAAGCCCATGACGAGGCTCAAGAAGGGAAAAATGTCATTCTTGTAAGGACAGAGACTTCTCCTGAAGATATTGAAGGCATGAATGCTGCAAAAGGTATCTTGACTTCTAGAGGTGGAATGACATCACATGCAGCAGTTGTTGCAAGGGGCATGGGCAAATGCTGTGTAGCTGGATGCGGAGATGTCATAGTTAATGAAAAAGAAAAGACAATGAAAGTTGGAAAATTAATTCTGCAAGAAGGAGCAATGATTACATTAGATGGATCAACAGGAGAAGTGATAAAAGGTGAAGTTGCTGTTGTTGATCCTGATCTTAGTGGCGATTTTCAGACTCTTATGGAATGGTCTGATAAATTCAGAAAATTACGTGTAAGGACAAATGCAGACACACCTCATGATTCTCAGGTTGCTCGTAATTTTGGAGCAGAAGGAATTGGCTTATGCAGGACAGAACATATGTTTTTTGAAGGAGACAGGATTAAGGCTGTGAGGGAGATGATACTTTCAAATGATATTGAAGGAAGGAAGAAAGCCTTGGCTAAACTATTGCCAATGCAAAGGTCAGATTTTATTGGGATATTTGAAGTCATGAAAGGTCTTCCAGTGACAATCAGATTCTTAGATCCTCCACTTCATGAATTCCTGCCAAAAGAAGAGAAAGATATTATTGAGCTCTCAAAAGAGATGGGTATTGGTATTGATGCATTGAATGAGAAGATTGATAGTTTGCATGAATTGAATCCTATGTTAGGCCATAGGGGATGCAGATTAGCTATCACTTTCCCAGAGATCTGTGAGATGCAGGCAAGGGCTGTGTTTGAGGCTGCTGCTGAACTCATAAAAAAAGGCCAGAATGTCATACCTGAAGTCATGATACCTCTTGTTGGCCATGTCAAAGAGCTTAAGATGCTTAAGGATATTGTCATTAAGACTGCTGATGAAGTCATGGGTACAACAAATACAAAGATTGAGTATAAGGTTGGGACAATGATTGAAGTTCCAAGAGGAGCTCTCACAGCTGATGAGATTGCTGTTGAAGCAGAGTTCTTTAGTTTTGGGACAAATGACCTCACGCAGATGACATTTGGTTTCTCCAGAGATGATGCAGGTAAATTCCTGCCAGAATATGTTGAGAAGAATATTCTTGAGTATGATCCATTTCAGAGCATTGACCAGACTGGAGTTGGCCAGTTGATGCAGATTGCAGTTGAAAAAGGTCAGAAGGTAAGAAAAGATATCAAGCTTGGAATCTGCGGTGAGCATGGCGGTGAGCCAAAGTCAATAGCATTCTGCCACAAACTTGGCCTTAATTATGTCAGCTGCTCTCCGTATAGGGTCCCAATTGCAAGATTGGCTGCATCCCATGCTGCTATGAAAGA
>JBDROB010000026.1:0-5263 GCA_043810355.1 Candidatus Woesearchaeota archaeon | reverse complement strand
CGCACCCTAGCAAAAGGGTGATGACGATTAAGAGGGGGAATATCTTTCGTAGGTTCATTAGAAACCTCCCATGTCTAATAGATGGTTCGATGGGCGCTCCAGTTGCTGCAAGCCATCTTCATAGATTATAATGGCTATGATCATAAGGGCACTAATTATTATTGGAATCAATGTGCCAATGCAAACATTCATCTCAAACAATTTTTTTGAAATATTAATTTCAATAATGCTTGATACAATCAATAGGAGTATTGCAATCCCTAAAAGGATCAATGAATCTTTTGCCACAATATTAAACTTGTCAGAGAAAAATTTCTCTCTAGCAACTGCAGATGCAAAAACACCACCAGCAATCGCTGCAATAAGATATGACGCAATCTCAGGGAGCATATGAAAAAAGAAAACTGAAAGATTGCAAAAGATGTAGGAATAGGCGCTGACAAAGCCTGCACCAGCAGAGATCTTCAGCCTGATGATGTCTGTGAAAGATGATGCAAACACAGATGCATTCAGGATAATCAAAAAAAGAGCTCCAGAACCATAAAATAAAGAAAGGATAAAAGAGAGAACCATAATATAAATATTATTCTTCAAAATGCTTAAGATATGAGCAGTCTGATTTGGGGCTGGAGGAGGCGGCAGCCTTGACATGCCTGAAGTTGGAACAACTTCCTCATAATTCTGGCCAAACAAATGGTTTTCAGAAAAGACAAGGCTAGGCAAAAAAAGGGATATGATAAAAAACATGATAAACACCCCAATAAAATAATATATGAAAAAATCAATTATGCCCCTGTGCTTTTTCAGGAAATATTTGCTAGATTTTCTCTCAATCAGCTCCTCATACTGAAAAAGCCTGAGGATGATAGGGGTTGTCAAGACAACTGTAAAAAGTATTGTTGAGATTCCTACAAGATGCCTTACATTAGACTTATGAAAAAGTATTATTGAAGCAATAAAAGATACTAAAGTGAAGAAAAATCCAATGTAAAGAGAAGTGCTAATCTTTTTTTTAATCCATCTATAACGAATTTTTTCTATGACCATCTTTGTTCAAATGCTTGATCAACCTTAGAAGCAGGCCAGCCACTTTTTATCAAAGCGTCCTTGATGACAGAAGATTCAACACCTTTCTCTAGATTTCTTTTGACATAATCCCTAAGAGTCACAATATCGCTAGAATCTTCATGCAATTCATTTGAATGGCCATGATCCATTGATGCATGATCATCAGGTTTATTTGATAAATGCTTTAGTTTAGCACTTGTAGTTATTGATATAGCTCCAAGAACTATCACAGCCAAAAGAGTTATGACCTGAAAAATGATGTAAATAAGAGGCAGGCCAACTGATGAAGGATTCTCTTCATGAGGTTCAGTTGTTGAAGTAGTGGTTGGAGTGCCTGACTGAGTTGTCGACGAAGTAGTTGAGCTTAAGTGAGTTGTAGAAGTAGTAGAAGAACTTGAAAGAGTTGTTGAGGTAGTGGATGAAGTAGGAGTAGATGATTGGGTTGTAGAAGTTGTTCCGCTGCCTCCATCATTAATCAAATCATCACCAGGAGTTGATGCATTAGTATTATTACCCCCTTCCTGCCCAGGCAATGGAGGGGGAGGAATACTGATGTTTAATCCATAGATCATATGAATATTGAACAATAGAAACACAAATAATATTGATAATGTTAAAAATACATTTTTCCTCATAATGTTCAGCCCTTTTTTTAATCTGATTACAAAAATAAATCTTATTTATTATAAATATTTCGATTAGGAAAATATTTAAATTAATAATGTCAAAGTCGGCAGGGTGAGCGAAGCGAACATGCCACCAGTCTATTGACTGGTGGTCCTTGCCGACTTTGAGCATGCTCAGAAATATACCACCCTCCAAAAATGGATTGTGGACTTTTGTCCACTGGTCATGCAGACCAGTGGTATATTTCTGACATATAAAATAAAAATAAATAGCAAATGATAAAATACAATCACAATTAGCATATTCAATAATTCAACCTATACCTAAGGATTCCCCCAATCCCACCGAGGCCGTCGAGCTTTTTTCCACCATCATGATCAGAGTTTATAATGTGGATGTCACCTTTCATCTTGTCGACAGAGCGCATCAGATAATCAAGCTCTCCATAAGAGTCATCCTGTCTCTTTTTCATGATAAGGTCATTGCTGATCAAAAGATCCCTGACAGCACCAGCATCAACAGCCTGCCTTGTCTCTTTCAATCCATAGACAGCCAATTCATTTTTTGAAATTTCACTCAAAAGATTTTCAACAATCCTGATCTCAGAAGCAATCCTCTCCTCCTGCAAAGCGACCTTTACTTCGTCTCGCTTAAGGACTTCATTAAATGCACTCTTGTCAACTGAGGAGCAAGTTGCCTGAATAATCTTTTTTCTCAATTCATCATCTTTTAATTCCTTCAGAAGCTCCTCTTTCCAAAAAGATGGAGATGCAAGGATGACATGCTTTAAAGAATATCTTTTAACATATTCTTGAATATGGTCAATCAATTCCTTGTAGAAATTTCCTTCAATCTTTTCAGGAGAATCTTTTTTTGAAACCTTACCTTTCAGATGTGTAAGTATCTGATAAGAATGTGACCTCATGAGGGCTATGTTTGCTTCCTCCCTGTCAAAGATAACCAGAAGTATAGACGGCTTCTTGTCTTTAGACGCTTCCTTAAGCTTATCAATCTGAAAGCTGAGCCAGCTGTCTTTTATGATCTTTATCTCAGAGTTTTCCTCAATATTGAAAGTGTGATGAGATCCTTTTGGGACATCATCAGGGCCTTCTATGATTGTTCCAGACACTCTCAAAATGTCAGATGTCTTTGAAAACTCAACCTTTCTAACCTTGAGTGATATGAAGATAGGTTTTTTAATGACATTTGACTGGCGCTCATCTGAACCAGATTTCTTGATCTTTCTGATAGTCTTACCTTGGATAATATCATCATTGTCAATGATATGGCTTAAGTACCAAAGATCCTCATTTGAATCTATCTTAACCTTGACTATTCCTTTTTTCAGATTTTGATGGGTTATTTTCATTTTTTAAACTTAAAATGTTAATAGGTTTTTTAGCATATGTATTTTAATCAAAAACTTTAAATAGTGCAAATATTATAGTTTTAAATTAAATAGATATATTCATAAATTAAATAATTATTGTTTTTTACAGCCAAAATGCATAACAAAAAGGGGCAGAAAGGATCAAGTGCAGCAACATTAGTAGGAATAATCACACTTATCATTGTATTCTATATATTATTTCTTCCGCCAGAGGAAAGGGCAGATTTATTAGGTGATGGATCAAGCGGAGGGACTGGAACAGGAGGAACATCCACTGGAACTGGCACAGGAACAGGATATGTTTTTGAAAAAGAAACACTCCTTTCATTAAATGTAGGGAGGATAGACCCTTATCAAGATGTTTTGGACAAGACAATCCCAAACACATACATAACACAAACCACTGATGCAGCAATCCTCACAGAATTCTCACCAATATATGTCAAGAATGGGATATTTGACAAAAAATCAAGAGAAGTCATGTTTTCCTTAGACGAGACAGACAATGTAAACAACATCTACCTTAGCATGACTGCAGTAAAAAGAAAAGGAGTCCTCACAATTAAATTAAATGGAAATAATATATTTGAGTATGCATTAACAAAAACAAACATTGACCCAATAAGGCTAGATAAGAGAATGCTTGAAGACCAGAATACACTTGAATTCTCTGTGTCAAGCGTAGGAATGAAATTCTGGACAACAAATGAATACTCACTTGAAGACCTGAAGATCATAGGAGATGTGACTGATGTGAGCCAGCAAAGAAGCAGGAACATATTCACATTAACAGAAGCAGAATATGAAAACATCGAAGAAGCAACACTCAAATTTGTGCCATACTGCGGAGGATTGGCAAGCTCAGGACAATTGCTTGTTGGAATAAACAATAAAAATGTTTTCTCATCAATACCTATATGCGCAGATCCATACTATATACCATTATCAAGAAGAATGCTCAGTGCAGGGGAAAATTATGTGACATTCTCAACATCAGAAGGAAGCTACAGCATTGAACAAGTAATGATTGAATTCCAGTCAAAACCAACAAAATCAATAGTTGAATATTTTGAAATGGACAGGATATTATTTGAAGGATATGAAGAGGTTGTTTCAGAAGCGCAATGCGGAGAAATAGACGGATACTGCCCAAGGGGATGCAATGAAGACAGGGACAAGGACTGCTGCTTTGCAGAAAGCCAAGACAATTACTGGTGTGACATTGAACCTGATGATGCAGATGACAGGTGTGTAAGCGCAATTGACAGTGCAAAATGCTCACGATGCCTGACAGGATATGAGGACCATAAAGGAGATCCAGATGAAGACTGCGAAGGATTGTGCGGTGATGACACTGATGATAACTGCCCAGTCGGATGCAACAATCTATATGATAAAGACTGCTGTTTTGAAGAGAGTGAAGATAATTACTGGTGTGATGATATCCCAATCACTGGAATAAGCAGTGTTTGTGAATCTGCACTAAGCTCAGGAGAATGTGATGACTGCTCATTTGGATACAGAACAGAATCAGGAAGCAGTGTTGATTGCGATACAGGACTTCAGCCTGTTGTTGTTGAGGAATATGAAGTGTTAAAAGATGATTACTCTGCGACATTATACATTGAATTTGTAGATGATGGCCTGCTAAAAAAAGCAGATATTAATGTCAATGGGCATCTGGCAAACATAAATCAGAACAGGCCTTATTATGAAAGAGATATCAGCGCATGGGTCAGAGCAGACAACAACTATATAGAGCTATACCCTTTAACAACACTCAACATTGTCAATATGGAAGTTATATTAGAATGAATTCTGTTCTAACAATACTGCAGAGGGTTATATAATGGTTTTTGAAAGGTTTAGAGACAGGGTTTCTAGAGGATTTGACAAGGCAAGTAGAGCTGGGACTAGAGCAGGAGAGTATTATGGAAAAGCAAAAGAAAAAGCAGGGGTTGCAACCCAAAAAGTCAGCAATGTCTACAATACTGTAAAGGATTCCAAAGCAACCCAAATACCTAAAAAGATAGTCATTGGAGGAGCTGGCCTTGCAGCAGGCGGATGGGCTCTTGGAAGAAGAGGAGCTGATAAAGCAAGGCGATTAAAGATTGAGGGAGGAAATTTCCTCAACAGGCACAGGAAAAATTTTGGGTTATTCTTTATCCTAGCAGCAAT
>JBDROB010000025.1:0-16566 GCA_043810355.1 Candidatus Woesearchaeota archaeon | reverse complement strand
ACTCTCAAAAAAGAGTGGTTGGCAGTACTGTACGTGCAATAAAAGTCAAAGCACAAAACCAAGAAATAAGATTCAAAATACTAGCAATCGCCACCCTTAGAAAAATCAAAAAAGTTATCCAACAACTTTTCTACTATGCCGTTTTTGTATATAAAAATACTTTATGATAATGTATTAAAAATATGGAATAGAACACTAATATAATGCCTTTACTTCCTGAAAAAACCTTTCAGCAGGCCTTTCAAATACATAATCAAGTGTTTTTTGTGTAAACCAGCCAAATTTTCCCCCTTCTTGATTTAATCTGTCTAAATTATTCCTATAATCACATAATAATCCAATCCCTTGTTCGGCTTGATTAGAATACCAGGACCTGACTGAACGAGGCAATCCTTCCACAAGATGCTTCCTAATCTCATTTATTCTTGATTTCTTTTTCCCCCCTCTTAAATCTGATTTCCTTACTTCTTCCATTTCTTTTTCAATATCATAACAGTGGACTCTGGTGCTTGTCAGATCTGGTACAGTCATAGAATATGAATCAAATTCCTCTTTGGTAAAATTAACATAACCTGCAACAATGTCTTCTGAAAAATCCCTTAGATTATAATATATTCTTACAGCCCTTCCAATCGGTTCTAATTCATAGCATTTTCTCGGATCCTCATTAAATATTAATAATGCAGTCCTTATTGTTCCCTGAATGTCAAGCAAATGAAAATGATGCAATAATTCTTCCTCACCAAAAATTATCATCTCCCCTTTTCTATTTGCATCAAAAAGCATTGAATTCATTATTTTATTTGTATTATTACACACTTGGTCATAGAATATGCCACCAATCTCTCTTGCCTGAGCCATAAGACCAATCATCAATTCCTCTATCTCATCCTCTGGATTGCTAGGGTACTGATAAAAACTAATCTTTTCTTCTATATAATCAGATGTTGTTTTTTCATAACTATCTGGAAGCTCAGCATCTCCATCAACAATATCGTCTATTCTTCTCATCAAGACATACATTGTTTCCAGAAATCTGCCTCTTCTTAGAGCTTCTCTTACATTCCCCCTTGTCTGCATTACAGCAAGGTATTTGAATGCTTTTACTCCGGTAATAAATGAGGAATATTTAGATGGGTCTCTCTCAGTCATTTCCCTAAAAGTCTGCTCAACAAGATCTTGTACTGGCATTTTTCTTAATTAACTTAGAAATACCTTTTGTTTTAAAAAGATTATTGGTTATCAAAAAGGTTTTGGTCCGCCAATGCAATGCCAGCAGAGGCTATCTCTAGAAATTCCCGTTTCTTCAAATGCCTGCAGCATCCCTTCTAAAGAAATATAGAACATTGGCATTTTCATCTCTTTGCTGATTTCTTCAAGTGATCTTCCTCTTGCAATGAATTTATCATCAGGAGGCATATCAACCCCATACAAGCATCCTCTCAATTCTCCATCATCTCCAACAATACCAATTGGTGGAGTATAGTTTAAATGAAATGCTTCATCAACCTTTGCTTCTTCATAAAGCAATTGTCTTTCTCTCCTAGAATTGTTCCCTCTTACAGTGCTGTCATCTAGAACAGCAACTCTCTTTCTTCTCAAATCACCATTTCTTGGCAAGAGATGGAGATTATCCTTAATTGATTCTTCACGATCATCATCAGTTGACCCTTGAAAAGCCCTTTCACCCCTCATTTTATAGAAAAGAAAATCAAAAGGAGTTCGCATTTTTTTAGCATAACTTCTTGCTGCTGGTTCTGGGCATCTTGGCAAGAATGTAACTAGATCAATATCATCTAATTGGATCTCATCTGCAAGAACCTCTCCTAGTTTTTCCCTTAGCCTTCTTACACTTACTCCATTAACTACAGAATCACAGTCAGCGAGATAATTCCATTCAAAGAAACAGAACCTGAGCATTGGATCAACCACTTGGTCAGAATTATATCCTCCACCCGGATGTAAAAAATAGACTGCACCTGGATTCAGGTCCTCTATGAACTCCCCTCCATTTTTCCTATATGCAATGTCTTCAGAAGCAATTCCATATTTTCCGTCTTTCCATCCTAACACTCCTGGTTTTATCCCAGTCCTATCTCTTAAAACAATAACATCTGATCTATTTTTATCAGCAATAGCTAATGTATAAGATCCAGGAATTTGTCGTAATATTTCATGTTCTCCAACTTCCATATACATATGAAGAATGGCTTCTGTATCACATCCAGTGTTTAATAATCCTTTATCAAATCCATTTAAATACTGTTCATTGACCTGTCCATTATGGACTGCTGCTGCTTTACAATCAGATATAAAAATATGGTTGCCTCGATTATGAATTGTTCCTCCAATTGTATGAGGATGAGCATCCTCTAGAATCTTGTCTTTTCTGCCTCTTGTAGCATATCTGACATGTGCCATATAAGTATGATAATCTTCACAAGGGAAAACTTTATGAAGATCAACAACATCAAATGTGCTTACTGGTCCAATCCATTTTATCACATCAATCCTATCTTTTCCAATAGCTGCTATCCCTGCTGCTTCCCTTCCCCTATGCTGAAGTGATCTTATCATAGAATAAGTATCATGCAATGTATGAGTCACAACCAGACCGCAATTATGTCGGATATATTCTCCCATCTTGATTAAAATCTTATTGATGCATTTTAATACTTTTCCTTTTTATGAAATAAATACTATAACCTATATAATCCAGAAGTATAAAGCTTTTAAATCAAGTTGATTAAAAGTTATATTAACAGAATATTAACAATAGACATGCATTATTTTTAGAGGTGATATTTTATGGAGTATTCAAGAGAGGTTGCAAAAGCAGGGCTTTCTATTAAAGCAATCAAGCTTCAGCCAGATAATCCCTTTCTTTGGGCTTCTGGATTCAGGATGCCTATATATAATGATAATAGGATGTTTCTGATGTATCCTGATTATAGGAATACTATAATCCAAGGTTTCTTAGATATTATTGAGAAAGAATCTATTCAATTTGATATTGTCGCTGGAACATCAACTGCTGGAATCCCTCATGGAATGGCATTGGCCAACCAGCTCAACAAACCTTTCATATATATAAGGGATAAGCCAAAAGACCATGGATTGAGGAACCAGATTGAAGGCATTGATGCAGAAAAGGATCTGGAAGGAAGGATAGTTTTAGTCATCGAAGACCTGATATCGACAGGAGGTTCCTCAGCAAAGGCTGTGCAGGCAGTAAGGGATGCAAATGGAAAATGTGATTATATTATCTCAATCTTTGATTATGGCTTGGATAAGGCAAGCCAGGCTTTCCTGGAATTGGATCCAAAATGCAATGTAAAATCTCTCTTGACATATGACATCCTATTAGAGGTTGCAAAAGAGGCAGGATATTTGACTGATGACCAAGTAAAATTGCTCGAAGAATGGCGGTCTGACCCATTCAATTGGGGAGAGAATCATGGTTTTCCTAAGGTTGAGAAATAGATAAATAAGGAAAAAGAGAAAATACAAAATAAAAAACAAAAAGTAAATTGCAAGGTGATATCATGTCATTCAAAGAAAAATGGGTTGAAGCAGTAAAAAACAAGAATTCTGTCCTATGTGCTGGACTTGACCCAGCTGAATTTGATATGGGCAGAGGAGAGAGCGGCCTTTCGCAAGGAGCTGATAAAAGAGAATGGGCTATAAATTATGTCAAGGCAGTTGCACCATATTGTGCAGCAGTCAAGCCAAATTCACAATATTGGAAAGGAGAAAATGGGGCTGAAGTCCTGAAAGAAATTTATGATCTCGCAAATGAATTAGGATTAGTGGTTATTGAAGACAGCAAACTGGCTGATATTGGACCAACAAATGATGCAGGTTTCTTTTTCACTTCCAAGAGAGCAGATGCAGTCACATTTTCGCCTTTTGCAGGCAACATGTCTGAGGCTGCTGAGCAGGGAAAAAAGAGGGGAATTGGAGTGATTGCAATGTGCCTTATGAGCAATCCAGAGTACAAGAATGAGAAAAATAAGCTGGTTGAATCAGATGACAGTTACAAGGATGAGGACATGATCAATTTAGCAGGGAAGAAATATGTCAAGCAATATGTTCAGCTAGCAAACAATGCAAACAGATTCAATATTTCTGGCATTGTTATTGGAGCTCCAAGCCCTGATAATCATATCCAAGAAGAGGAAATAAAAAAAGCCAGATCTTATGCAGGAGAAGATATGCTTGTCCTTCTGCCAGGAGTTGGTGCCCAAGGAGGAGAAGCAGATGCAATCTGGAAATTCTTTGGACCTGATAAAGTAATTGTGAATGTTGGAAGAGGGCTTATGTTTCCGAATGGATCAGACACAACTCCTGAACAGCAGGCAGAGACAGCTAAACATTATCAGGAAATGCTTAATGAATTGAGATTTAAATAATAATATAAGCTGAGAATTAAATAAGCTCGCCCTATCCTCGGGCTAAAGCCCAAGGTATTACTGGCTCGTATTTTAGTTGTCAAATTTTTGGGATTACAAATTCGAGCTGATTCGAGCCTGTATCCTCATTTTTAAAAATGAGGTATTAGGCTCGAATTTGTAATAATAATAGTAATTATTGGAACCAAATAAATAGTAATTAGAGGAATTGAGTCGGAATTCGAAGTGAAAGTGCTTCAAAATCGAATTCCTAGAAGATTAAAATTATTGATATATAAATTTATAAAGTAAAATTAAATAAAGAAAAAAGTAAAAAAATAAGATTAGTAACGAATTTCAATGGTATCTAAAATAGAATAAAATTCGGGATTCGCAGTTGTAAATAAGATAATAAGGAAAAAAGAAATAAAAATGCCATACAACCTATTAGGAAAACAGGTAAGAGGAAGATTTGGATTTCCTTCTGGAGTCATATCGACTAATTCTGACACTGCCAGATGGATGATAAAGAACATACCCCAGATAGGATTTTTTGTAGGAAAAAGCACTACAATCGAGCCAAAAGAGGGAAATCCTGAGGATATCTTTATCCAGCCAGACACTGAGTCTGGGTGCAATGCAGTAGGTTATGCAAATCCTGGACTTAAAGAGATGCTTGAGGAATTCAAGGACCTCAAGAAGTCTGTTCCAGATGATGTCTTTCTCATGCCTCAGATTGGCGAGTGTGACGAGGAGAGGTTTGCTCATTGTGTCAGGGAATTTGACAATCTCGGAGACACAATTGACGGGATTGAATTGAATGTTTCATGCCCTCATGCTCAAAAAGGGGGGATTCTGATAGGATCAGATCCTGAAATTGTCAAATCAATAGTCAGTGCCTGCAGAAAAGAGACAAAAAAGCCAT
The DNA here is from genome assembly GCA_043810355.1 of Candidatus Woesearchaeota archaeon. Classification (GTDB taxonomy): domain Archaea; phylum Nanobdellota; class Nanobdellia; order Woesearchaeales; family JAGVYU01; genus JAZDHV01. Next base: position 11,250 of record JBDROB010000025.1, on the reverse strand, counting down.
TGATTGTAAAAGTTAATGCAGGAGTCCCAAGACTCATTGAGGTCTGCAAGGTAGCTTTAGAGGCTGGAGCTAATGCAATAAGTGCAATCAATACTTTAGGAGGGCCGAGGCCAGAGCTAAGCAATGAATATGGAGGATTGTCAGGACCAAAGATTTTCCCAATAACTTTTGAGACAGTAAATATGATTAAATCAGAATTTATAAGGTCAGAAATCAATGTGCCAATGATTGTAATGGGTGGATTGTCAAGTGCAGATGACATCAGAAAACTGGATCAGATTGATAATAATTTCTTCTATGCAATTGGAACATCACTTGCAGAGATGAATTCAATGCAGATAAAGCATTACTTTTCTCAATTAGAACTTGATCTGAAAAACAATACTAATCTTGCAGTTGACCTTACTAAAAACAAGAAAGCATTGCAATACAAATCTTTTGTAGTAAAAGAAATAACAGATCATGGTGACTCTTTAAAAATACTCAAATTTCACCAGAATTTGCCTTCTGGCATTGGCCAGTATGTTTTTTTAAAAGTTGGAAATAAAAATTCAAAACCATTTTCTGTTGCAAGTGATAAAGACCAGTTAGAGATTGAAGTGAGAAAAGTTGGTGAGACAACTTCAAAAATCTTTGAATTGAAAAAGAACAGCGTTGTGAGGATAAGGGGTCCTTATGGAAGAGAATTTTCCTTTCCAACCAGCAGCACTGTATTATTTGTCGGAGCTGGCTGCGGAATTGCTCCAATCCACCATGCTGCCCAGTATCATGATGGGAAAAAGATTTTTGTAATTGGTGCTAAAAACAAGGATGAGCTTGTCTATGTTGATGAGATGAAACAGATGGGAGAATTGATTGTATCTACTGATGATGGATCAGATGGATACAAAGGGTTTGTCAGCCAGATATTGGAGAAATATCTGTATGAAAAAAAGATAAAAGATGTGATTTTCTTCAATTGCGGTCCTGAGATAGCGATGAAAGAGGTTGACAGGATTGAGAAAAATGTCACTAAACCTGATAAGATATACCATCTTATTGAGAGGATGACTAGCTGCGGTGTAGGTATCTGCGGAAAATGTTCTATCAATAATGGATTGAGAGCATGTATTGATGGTCCTATTTTTACAGCTGAAAATTTCACACCAGGAGAATATAAGAGGGACAAGTCTGGAAAAAGAGTTGATTCAAATGATAGATCCACATGCCCATCTTAGGGATTATAATCAAGGACATAAGGAGACCTTAAAGCATGGTCTAGATACTGCATTTAAAGCAGGATTTGATGGTGTTTTTGAGATGCCAAACACAGATCCAGCAATCACTTCTAAAGACATGATAATAGATCGGATTAATCTTGCTGACAAAGCTATATCTGAGCTAGGTATCACAATTTTTCATGGAATTTATGCTGGAATCACTATTGATTATGAACAGATAAAAGATGTTGTAAATGCTTATATTGATCTTTTCCCAAGATTCATTGGTTTAAAGATGTTTGCAGGTCATTCTGTTGGTAATATGGGAATAGTGAATGAGGAAGAACAAAAAGAAGTATACAGGATTCTTACTGAGCTTGATTACAGAGGAGTATTAGCAGTACATTGTGAAAAAGAGTCTTTGATGAAATCAGATCTATGGAAGCCAGAGAATCCATTTTCACATACTTTGGCAAGGCCTCCAAACGCAGAGGTTGAATCTGTCAGAGACCAGATAAGGTTTGCAAAAGAAGCTGGATTTAAAGGAACACTTCATATTGTCCATGTTTCTGTCCCAGAAGCATTAGAATTGATAAAAAAGCAGAGGATTGAGAATGAAAAACCTGATAATAACAGTTCAGTTGGAAAATTAAAGATCACTTGCGGTGCTACACCACACCATCTTATGTTAAATGATGAGATGATGAAACAAGATGATGGATTGCTTTTGAAGATGAACCCACCTCTACGACCAAAACAAATGCAGAAGCAATTGCTTAAATCATTGCTGAATGGTGAGATTGACTGGATTGAGACAGACCATGCTCCGCATACTTTGAAGGAAAAGAATGAATCATACATGTCTGGTATCCCTGGATTCCCTTATTATCCTCATTTTATAAAAAAACTAAAAGAATTAGGAGCATCCCAAGGCCTTGTTGATAACCTCACACACAAAAATATAATCAAAACATTCAATATAAAAGTTGAGAACAGAAAAAGAGCACCTGATTATAAACTAGAAAAAGAATATGAGTTTGATGCTTTTGAGAAAGTTAATAAATAAATCATATTAAAAATCTTTCTTTATTCCATACATGTTGTTGCAGGAGGCTTATCTGTAATATCAATCATAAATGCACCTACATCACACTTCATCTTTAGAATATCACTGATTTCATAAAGGCATTGCCAAGTCATCCTGACAGGCCCATGGTCTTGCCTATATTGTTCAAGTTGTTGATAGGTCAAGTCTATTGGTTCTATAGGTGAGACAGTCATAAAGTCATCTGTTACAACACCTCTTAATATAACTGATCTTTTCCCTAATTTGTATGGGTCAACTCCTAATAAGGCAAAAATTGTCTGGCTTATCTCTTCATTGAATCCATACTGATCCATGATCTCTCTTCCAAGATAATCTATTTCTTTTAATTGGTCAATTGTTTCCCTACAGACAGTGCATGGAACAGTACTAGTCAAATATCTTCTATTTAATGGTCTATGATTGATCTCAAAAGCAATCCTGTTTACACCCATAACTTCACTTGGAATAATTTTTGCTGCTTCTCTCAACTGTTCCCAATCTTTTGAACCTCGCAATAGTGCAAGTCTTTCATAAGTCCTTGCATCTCCCTGGACTCCAACTGTTTTTATTGGTAAAACATATCCCTCATAGCCATACTGTCTGGCGATATGGGAAACCTTATCATTATCCTGATAAAATTGAGTATATAATAACTGTGCAAATGGTCCTACACCCTCTTTTCTTCCTGAAACAATCCTTATTCCTAACCCTGGACCAGGATATGGTTGTCTCTCACAGATCTCTGAAGGCAGACAGATCTTTCTTGCTGCTTCTCTCACCTCATCTTTAAATATCAATCTGTTAGGCTCGACTACCTGACCTCGACTCTTTAATTCTTCAATAAATGGGCATCCGACATTATGGTGTGATTTGATATTAGCTGCTTTTTTCCCTACACCTTTTCCTGATTCAATCAAGTCAGTGTAAAGTGTTCCTTGTGCTAGGAAAACTCTATCTGGATCAAGTCCAAGTCTCTCACATTCTTCCTGCTGTATTTTGCCAAATAAATCTCCTATTCTTTTCCTCTTTTCCTCTGGATCCTTCATACATTTCACAGCATCAATAAACCTGTCTTCAGCTTCAACAAACCTCAGATTCTCCACTCCTGCTCTTTCAAGGCTTTCAATTACTTCTTCATTCTCATATTTTCTCATCAATGCTCCAATATATATTGGAAATACTCTTCCTATGCCTTCTGTCTGAGCAAGAACAGTGGCAACAAAAGTAGAATCAACACCACCGCTTACAAATGCTATGACATCATTTTTTCCAACAGTTTCCCTGATATAATCCTTGCATTCTTCAATATAATTTTCCATTGTCCATCCAAAATCACATTTGCATATTTTATGGACAAAATTGCCTATGATATCTAATCCTCCTTCTGTATGAGTCACCTCTGGATGGAATTGAACACCATACAATAGATCAGCATCATTAGAAATTGCTGCAACATGATGCTCTGACCAAGAGATTGGATTGAATCCATCAGCAATCCTAGATCTGTCAACACTATCTCCATGACTCATCCAGCCAGTAATTTTATCTTCCAATCCTTCAAATAAAATATGTGATGTATCAAGATCGATTCCAGTCTCTCCATATTCACCTAATTCGTTTACACCATCCCTTTTTACTAAGCCTCCTCCTAAAGCAGAATTCATAAGCTGCATTCCATAGCATATTCCAAGAACTGGTATTCTAGCAGTCTTTACTGCAAGCCAGAATTCAGAGCTAAGATTTGGAGCTCCTTTTTCATAAACACTATCAGGTCCTCCAGATAGTATTATTCCTTTAGGTCTATTATCAAGAATTTGGTCTATACTTGTTTCAAATCCTAAGATTTCAGAATATACATTATTTCTTCTGACTGCTTTACCTATTAACTGAGTATATTGCCCTCCAAAATCAAGCACAGTTATTATATCATGGATCATATGCCTAGAAATACTGCTCTTTTTTATATATATTATTGTGTTTAACCAGTGAAATAAGGTTTATTTGCATAGTAATTAATGAAAATATATATTTTAACATCTATTTTTGATTATTACTATTACTCAATAGCAAAAACTTTATAAAGAGAGGGATATTTTATCCTATAATATACAGTTAATATACTAAAACAACCGATATCGGGGTGGTCAAAATAGACAAAAACGCACAAATCTTATTGGGAGTACTTATTGCTATTGTGATTATAGCAGGAGCAGTTGGAGTATACTTTATTCTGACAAATGATAATTTTAATGGCACAACACTGGTTGCACCAACTGGTGGAGTTGTTGTAGATGTTACAACTACAACCCAGGCACCAGCTACAACACAGCCTGTTGTGACTACAACCATGCCAAGGCCTACAACTACAACTACTACAACAGAGCCTGAATTGAATACAAATGGAAAATTCTTAAAATATCTAGATGAGCATGTTTTTTCAATATTTAATCAGGATGACTGTGATAATGATTTAGAGGGTATTTCAGAAGACTTTTTTGATGGTCTTGAAAAAGATATCAAAGATTATGATAGTGATATTGATGACCTAAAGGATGATCTTGACAATGATGTCCTGGATAATGTCAATGATTATCTTGCAGATGTTGACAAGATCAATGCATCTGTTGGAAATCATTCATCAACAATAATCAATTCATTGCAGGCAGTCTATAACAGTATTGATTCATTAAAGAACAATATTGATGATGCAAAACAGTACCTGAAGGATGGCTCTGATAAAGTCGGAGACAAGGATGATTTCAATGATGTTGAAAACGAACTTGATGATGCTGTAAGTGAATTAGATGATGTCTTGGATGATATTGATGATGCAGTGAGTGACCTTGAGGATCTGGAAGATGACCTGAATGATGCAGACCTTGACAGTAGGGCTGATGATGCAGGTGATATAGCTAAGGATATGGATGATCTTAAGGCTGATGTCAAAAGCATACAGGATAGCATTAATGACCTTAAGGACACAATCAAGGATGATGTAGACACATATGAGTTTGTAGAAAACGCTGTTGATGACATCAACAGGTATTGCAGGTAATATTATTTACCTCTTTTTTTCTTTTTATTATAAATTATTTTTCACTACTCAATTCCTCATTTTCTAATCTGTCTAATTCTCTCAGCTTTTCCACTATATGATTCAACCCACCCATTCGCAAAGAAGATAAAATAGTATGGGGATTTGCTTGAATATGCAACCTAATCAATTCCTCAAGAAAACCAATCGAATCATGCCATAATTCAATTGCCTGATCTGCCTTATCCTCCTTATACAGTTCAAACAGCTCATATTTATGGGTGAATAAATACTTAATCCTTTCCAATGGTGTCAGGTCAAGATCTGGAAAAAGAGAGCTCAATTCTGACAAAGCAGAAAACCGGTTATGCCTAACTTCCCCATCATTTTCCTGAAGTATTTGCTTGGATCCCCTGCTTACAGAGGCTAAAGTTGAATAAAATCCATTGACAAAAGGCCCTCTGTCCTCTTGCATCCTGTCATGTTCAGAATATAATAATGATTGCCTCATCTTTCTTAGATTATGGCTTAATGTAGACAAATTACCTGTTTTTAGGTCAAACATAGTCATCTCACCCTGTTCAATATAATCAGGACCCACAAGAACATTCTTTTCATTCATAAAATAATTCAAGAAATCAGAGGTTAATGAGTTGAATCTGCCGTCTCTGGCATTTCCCAGATCCAGGGGGCATACTTGAAATCCTGCCCTCATAACAGAAGTATCTCCTTTTAATGCATCAGCAAATGCAGCTTCAACCTTTCTGTAATATTCAGGATCAATGACAAATTCATGAGGAAATGTCAATACAGCATCAATATCGCTTCTTCCATAATCACAATCTCCCCTTATGTAAGAACCATAAGCCATCAAGCTTAGTCCATCTCTGCCTAATCCTTCCAATCCGCTCTTTAACTTATCCATAAATCCCGAATATTGAGCTTCAGTTGGACTTGGAACATCGAATCCGAATAGCATATTGAGAGAAATACATTTTGTTTTTTAAAGGTATCTGATAAGGAACTTTCTTTTTATTCTTATATTTGATCTCAATATATTAACTCTCAATCACTTAATAATCTAATAACTCCTTCTTTCGCATCCACTTCCACCAAATTTCCATCCTTAAGAACTTTAGTTGCTACCTTTGTGCCAATTATGCACGGTTTCTTCATCTCACGTGCAAATATCGCGGCATGACAAGTAACACCGCCTCCATCAGTGATTATTGCCGCAGCCTTCTCCATAGAAGGAGTTAAATTGGGTGTTGTAATGATAGATACTAAAATTTCTCCTTTCACAAAATTAGTATTATCTTTATCTGTCTTTACAATCCTTACCTTACCCTTGACATGTCCAGGATAGCCTACCTTGCCATGCAATTCTTTAACATTTTTTGTATTTCTATCAAGTATTGGTCTTTCATGGATAAATTTAACTGCATCTTCAGATTCTATGATAATGTCTTTATTATGGTCAAATACAACTAAAAAGCCCTTTTTCCTTTTTTTTATAGTGTCAAGATAGTTGAATTTATCCTGTAAAGCAGACATTATTTCATGGCAACTTAAGTAAAGAAGTTCTGAATATGTGACTCCTAATTCTACAGCTATTGACTTCACAAATGGCTGCAAGTAATATGATGATTCTTGAAAAAAGTCTGTTCTTTGTGTCCTTAAATATACTATATCCCTTATAAGATTCACAATTTCCTTGTCTTTTTTACTAAATTTTTTTGTTGCAAAAAAGATCATTTTTTCAGTGTTTTTTCTGTGTTCTATTCTCTTTGCAAGATCTTCCTTCGCGACACTCTTATCCTTTAATCTGCTAACCACATCTTTTTTTGCCCATGGCTCACCAATAAAGAATCTTATTGACATCCAGCCATATTTCCTTGCATGAGCATCAATTAATCTTCCATTGTTTTCCTTTATGCAAATCTTCAGAAGATCATCCATCTCTTTCTCAGCAGCAGTCAACATACTTGGAGTCGATATCAGATCAGTGAGTTTTATTGCTTCTTCATTGTTTTTTGAATACCTCCAGACTAAATCATCAGTAATTTCAGCAACAGACTCTTCAAATAGAGCAATATTTTGGAAAATCATGTAATTACTGGCAGCTGTAAAATACTTATCCAGAAGTTTATGCATGCCATTCCGATCATTGATTTTATCAGACTCTTTCTTTATTTTCTTGGAGACCTCAATAAGATTATTGCCCTGCTCAAGGCATCTTCTTATTAAGGACCTAGCATAGTTTTTTCCTTTTTTTTTTGAAATTCTTTCTTATTTCATCCTTCATTTGCAATAGGTCAGATTTGACCATGAAGAAATAGTTGTTTGTGTATAGCCATCTTACTCCTGTTTTCAGTTCAAGTGTCCTGTTTAGGTTAATGCTGTCCAGCATGCCTCTTATTATAATTGAAGAAGCAAAATAAGGCTCAATTCTCTCCCCAAAATATACAAGATCTTTGTCCCTAATTTCATTAACATTCATATTATTTCCCACATCCATATTACATTAATAGTTCTAAATAATATTTAAATCTAGTATCAGAAATCAATCTTCACTTCACCTTTTTTTATCTTGCACTGGCATGCCAGCCTTTCTCCCCCTTCAAGATCAATTCCATACTCTTTCTCCCTTTCGCTTGGCTCAGACAGGTTTTCTTTGCCTTCCAAAACCTTGATCTTGCAAGTTCCGCAGATACCTTCATTGCATCCGAATGGAACACCCAGCTCTTCGCATGCTCCTTTGATTGCATCACCATCATTAACCTGTTTTGACTCATCGCCTTTAATTAATTTAGCCATCTTAATAACCTCCTGACCTAATAACCATCAACCCCAAATATTAAAAAAAAGAAAAAGAAAAGAATGCCTTATCTGCAGCATCCTCCTCCGCATTTATCTTCATCATCATCTTCATCTCCTGTATTTCCATCATCTTCATCATCTTCGTCATACATAATATTCACCTCAGACATATTTATTGGTGTTTCAACATCTAATTGTTATATAAATATTTCGCTAGATTTATATATAATCTCTCTTAAGGTTATCATATGATCGAAGCCTGGATATATTCTATTGTCAGCGTCATCCTAGTTAGCATTGTCTCAATCATAGGTATTTTTCTTTTTGCATTCACCCAAAAAAAGCTTAACAGCATTCTGATTTATATGATATCTTTCTCAGCAGGAGCCTTGATGGGAGATGCATTCATCCATCTATTGCCTGAAGTTGTGAAAGATCATGGTTTTACTGTCCCTATCTCATTATATGTCCTCTCAGGAATTGCATTATCATTTATTATAGAAAAAATAATCCAATGGAGGCATTGCCATCATCCTACAACAGAAGCTCATGTCCATCCTTTTGCATTGATGAATCTTTTCGGAGATGGAGTCCACAATTTTATTGATGGACTGATAATTGGCGCAAGCTACCTTGCAAGCATCCCTGTCGGGATTGCAACAACTTTGGCTGTCCTTTTTCACGAAATTCCTCAAGAGATTGGAGATTTTGGAGTATTGGTCTATGGTGGGTTTTCTAAATCAAAAGCTATCTTAGTGAATTTCATCATTGCTTTGACATCTGTTCTTGGAGCAATTGTTGCTCTTTTGATAGGCTCTTATGTATCCAATATTACCATATTTCTTATCCCTTTTGCAGCTGGATCATTCATCTATATCGCTGGTTCTGACCTAATTCCAGAACTTCATAAGCAGGTGAAATGCGGTACAGCTACAATAGAACTTGTATTCTTCCTTCTTGGAATCTGTATCATGCTTTTACTGCTTTTTATTAGTTGATTATTGATGTATAAGTAAATTAAAAAAGATGTTTATATGTTCATCATCTTCTTAATTTTTTATATGTTCATCATCCTCTTGTCTTTTGAGATATCATGAACTATCATGTCATAAACAACAATACTGCTCCAAATGATCAATATCACCAGTGTTATTGTTATCCCAAGAATCATATCCTCAATCAGATTTGAAGAAAGAAGGAACAATTCACCATTAAACCAATGGTCTACTATTCCAAATATCGCCCCTCCTAAAAAGAGATAGCTTAATGTTGAGCTATGCCTGTATTTTCCAATCTTCTCATTGTTCTTTCCCAATAAAAAGTGGAATATCATTGCTGCAGTCGGAATCAGGAAACATCCCATTATATTCACCTCATTTTGAACTTTGTCCTTGTTAAAATTCATTATATTTATAAATTATTCCATATTAATGTTCAATACCCATACATATTAGAGTGAGTTTAGAGAAAAAAATGAATACTAACCTTTTACCTTTTGAAAATTTGACTAGGACAGTTATTGTAAAGAGAAAAGCAGATTCTGATCCTAAATATGGTGGAGATCCAGATAATAGGTCAATTCTTGAATTGATCAATTATGGAATCATAAATATTGACAAGCCTAAAGGCCCTACTTCTCATCAAGTGAGTGATTATCTTCAGAAGATCCTTAAGATTAATAAGGCAGGCCATTCAGGGACATTAGATCCAAAAGTGACAGGTGTCTTGCCTATTGCAACTGGCAGGGCTACTAGGATTGTAGAGACTCTTCTTAAATCAGGCAAGGAATATGTAGGGATCATGCATCTGCATAAGGAAACAAGTGAAAAAGCCCTTATGAAAGTTGTCAAGGAATTTACAGGCAGGATCAAGCAGCTCCCTCCGATAAAATCAGCTGTAAAAAGAGAGGAAAGATACAGGAAAATATATTATCTTGAGATACTTGAGTTTGACGGAAAGGATGCATTGTTCAGGGTCGGCTGCCAGGCAGGCACTTACATAAGAAAACTCTGCCATGATATCGGAAAAAGGATTGGCTGCGGTGCAAATATGGCTGAATTGAGAAGGACTAAAGCAGGCCCATTCAAAGAGGAAAACCTTATCACTCTGCATGACTTAACTGATGCATTCTGGTATTTCAAGAATGAGGATAATGAGAAATACTTGAGAAAAGTTATTCTTCCAATTGAGAATGCTGTCAGCCATCTTGCAAAGATCTGGGTTCTTGACTCAACAGTTGACTCAGTATGCCATGGTTCTGACTTGAAGGTTCCTGGAATTGCCAGATTTGAGTCAGACATCCAGCCTGAGGATAGGGTTGCTATAATGACTCTGAAAAATGAATTGGTTGCACTTGGAGAATCAGTCATGACTTCATCTGAAATAATGAAAAAAGACAAAGGAATTGTCATCAAGGTAAACAAGGTATTTATGCTCCCTGGGACTTATCCTAAAGTTCAGAAATGATTTTATAAGAAGATGATTTCATAAAATGATATAATGCTATTAAAATATTAATTATTCTTGATTATCATCAAAGTCATCATTATCCCCAGAATCCTCAACATCATCTTCAGAATCTTCAACTTCACTTTCTTCTTCATCTTTAATAAATCGGTTTATACTTTCCTTGTCAATTGTGAAAAGATTGTTATCACCATCAACATCAAATACTCCTATTCTTGCTCCTGCATCCAGCCATCCATGAGCATAATTTAGGCATGCAAAAGCATCAACAATCTTCCCTTGTTCTTTGAAATGTTTGGCATCTTCAAAATACCTGTTTGCCATATCAAGGAAATCCTCTCCTGCTTTCTTGAAATGGACTTTGACATATTTTGCTTGAATCAGTTTTACTTTATTGAGGGCTTTACCTGTAACATCAAAGTATTTATCTAGTTTATCATCAGTAATATTGTTTTCCATAGATATTAAAAATCACTTATTATTTAAAAACTTGATGTTTTATAGCGGCTGCGTTGAAAAAGTCTCCGTCCGTGCCATGTTTGCCATTGTTTGCCGTAGGCAAACATGGCATGGCTGGACGTAGCTGACCATGTTCCCATGATTCATTATGGGGTTATGGTCAGCGAAGTAGGAGATTTTCAACG
>JBDROB010000024.1:0-21461 GCA_043810355.1 Candidatus Woesearchaeota archaeon | reverse complement strand
CGTTGAAAATCTCCTACTTCGCTGACCATAACCCCATAATGAATCATGGGAACATGGTCAGCTACGTCCAGCCATGCCATGTTTGCCTACGGCAAACAATGGCAAACATGGCACGGACGGAGACTTTTTCAACGCAGCCGTTTTACTGCATATCTGCACTATTGCCCAGGCTCAGTCTCGCTAATAAGTAAGAGACAGTTGATTCAGCACCTTGGTTTAGGTTGATGGCACTGCTTCCAATTCCATCATGGCAGCCACCAGTTGACTCATTATAGACAACTTGATTCAATGAATTCTTTCCTAAAAACCACATAAATGCATTATATGACAAATTTTTATATTCCTCATTTCCTGTTATATTATAAGCAAAATTCAGTGTCTGGACCATTGCACCAGTGTCAATCGGCTGTTGGTCAAAATGTGCTTTTTTCCCATCCTTGAAATACCATCCATCATGCCCTATTGGACCAAAGACTTCACCTTCAAAAGTCAATGAGATAAGAAATTTTAAGGTTGATTCTGCCACTTTCAGATATCTATCTTCTTTAGTTGCATTATATGCATAAAATAATGCTTCAGACAATTTGCTGTTTGAATAAGTCAGATATGTCTCAAACCACTGCCACTCATCTGATGAGTTATGGTCATATAAGGAGACCAGGAAATCTGCAAATTTTCTGATCCTGTTCACAATATCATCAGAAGGTATTGCTTGATTGAAATAATATAAGCCTGATATGATAAATGACACTGCTCTGGGTGATTGGATACTCTGTGTTATGTCTAGTCCATTAATAAATACTATTTCAGCCTCTTTTTTCATTTCAATTGGTATTTTCTTTGTGTTGATCAGATATCCTAATGCCCATAAGGCTCTTCCATGAGGATCATCACTCCAATGAGAAAGATTTATATTCCTGTTCTGATCGATAAAATTGTAGATCCTTCCATCATCTTTCTGAGCATATTTTATGAAATTAAGATAAGTCTTTATCAGCTTCAGATTTGATATATCATCTGATTGATTGTAGCTCATGCACATGGCTATCATCGCTCTTGATGTATCATCAAGTGTATATCCTGATTTAATATCTGGATATGAGTAGTTTGCAAATTGGATCAATCCAAACTCATCAGTCATCTTTTGGAGATGGTTCAGCTTGACTAATGGAAGGTTATGCTCATATTTTTTTGATAAATCAATGTATTTGCTGAATATCTCCTCATATTTTAATGCAACATTTGGCCAGGTCATGTGTCTAGTGTATGAATAAGTGTTTTTTTCCATAAACTCTTTTTTTTCAGGATCCTCTAATAATTTGATGATTGCATCTGCATATGATTTTGGATCCTCAAAATTGACTAATACACCTCTCTCTTCATTGATGATGTCATTTGCATGAAGATAAGGGGTTGAGATCACTGCTCTTCCTGCACCCATTGCATATACTAATGTTCCGCTTGTGATCTGATTTGGATTTAATGATGTTGACATGAAAATATCACTTGCTTTAAGATAAGTTATTATCTCTGACAAGGTGACATATTTGTTGTAGAATTTTACATTTTTCTGAAGGCCTAATTCCCTGACCTTTTCTTTAAGAGAATTTCTGTATTCTTCACCCTCTTGCTTTCTTACTACAGGATGGGTTTCGCCGACAATAATATATAGAAGGTTTGGAAATTTTTTTACAACTTTTGGAAGGGCTTCAATCACATATTCATATCCCTTTCCTCTGTTGAGCATTCCAAAGGATGACAACAATATTTTATCTTTATAACCAAGTTTTGTCTTTGTATTCTCGCTTTTTTGGAAATTTATTGATGGGATTCCATGAGGTATTATTGTGATGTCTGACTTCACTCCATAATCTTCTCTCAATATCTCAATTGCTTTCTTAGTCATTACTACAAAGCAGTCTGCCCTTTCATCCATTGCCTTGACTATTTTTTTAAGCCTGTCATTAGGATCAGGCAGGACAGAATGAAATGTTATGACCACTGGCTTTTTTATGAGCTCAAGGAAAGCAATCAAATAGCTCCCATACTCGCCACCAAAGATGCCAAACTCATGCTGGATGCTCACTAGTTTTATATCATCCATCTCATTTATTTTTTTTGCTACATCAATATAGTCTTGGATATTTGTGTCTTCTATCTGCAGCGCAACCTTGCCTGGATAATTGTAGATATTTGTGCTGTCATCATTCATTGCCATTATCCTTGACCTGATCCTGGGATAGAACTTCTTATCCATTGCCATTGAGAGGTCTTGAGTAAATGTTGCAATTCCACATTCACGCGGTGGATATGTTGCGACATACAATATTGATGATGATTTTTCTTTCTCCATAATAAATCTTATTTAATAGAATAAAAGTCAGTCTTTTTAAGTTTTATTGAAAAATATTGATAAATCCATTTCATTGCAGGGTAGTGATTTTAAATTACAAAAAAAATGACTTCTCTGATTAAAATGTGCAGGTCTCATCACATTCAATAAATTGCACTTGTTTCTGAACAATCTCATGGAGCAATTCATCCATATGAAGCCTCAATACACCTATGTATTTGTCAGCTGCACCATAATACACATAAAGCCTATTTCCAAAAATGACAGCACCAGTCGGAAACACTACATTTTTTATCACTCCTTGCTTTTCCCATCCTTCCATTGGAGAAAAGAATGGTAAGGAAGGATGGTATATGACTTTCTGAGGATCATTTTTATCCAATAATGCAATTCCACCCCTGTAAATTTTTCCCCTGTCCATGTCATCGACAGCGTGATATATCAGCAGCCATCCTTTTTTTGTCTCAATCGGAGGGCACCCCCCTCCTATATTTCTGCTTTCAAATGAGTACTGGGATTCAAGAAGTACATGATCACTCAAGCTCTTGAACTGTTCTTTCCAGAAATCAAGTGTAAGATCTTTGAAATTTTTGAAATATGCAATCTGTATGTCTGGCAGGACCCTGTATAACAATGCAAATTTCCCTTTGATCTTTTTTGGGAACAATATCGCATCCTTGTTCCACAATTGGACATCTTTGCCGACAATATCCTTGAAATAGGATTCAAATAGAAAATACCTTTCTTTAAGTTTAGTGCTACATTTCCGAAATATGTTCTCTGCCTCATCATATGTGATGTCTGGACTGATGATGCCTTGTTTTTTCCAGTCCTTTAAATTCTTGCTTGTTGCATACGCTATCCTAACATTTTTTCCATCATATGCAGTATAAGTCATGTAATATGTTCCATTTATCTCTACTATCCTTGGATCTTCTATTCCATGGCTTTCATATTCAAATTCAGGTTCTAATATAGGTTTATTTGATCTTTCAACAACCTTTACAGCCCCTTCAAGTTTGCAGTAGCAGATGCTTGAGACCATTTTGCTGTTCACAGCCCTGTAGAACATATGAACATTATTACCTTTTTTTATGCATGCTGGATTTAGGACTCCGTTCTTCTCAAATTCCAGGTTTCTTGGCTTTAGAAGTATCCCCTCTCTTCTTACTATGACCATAACAAAATATTCATATTAATGATATATAAATGTTTTGAAGAAATTCACTTTTTGGCGCTGATAGCCCAGTCCCACATAGGCTCTTCTTCAGGAAAATCTTCATAATCACTTATATCTTTTCCCCAAGGATATTTGACTTTTTTGAATCTGATGTCTTTGAACCCAGATTTTCTCAGGAGATATTCAATTTCATGCTTATAGTAAAACTTTTGGACCTCTTTGTCTGATTTATAATGACCAAGAAACAGGTCATAATCTTTTAATTCAAATTTTCTTTTTGCAGCACTTCTCGCAATTCCTTCTATCTTCTTCAACTCTTTATCCTTAAGCTCTTCTTTCCCATTCTTTTTCTCACTGCAGCTTTCATTCAATTTATAGTCCAATAAGAGCATTCCATGATATAATACAGACTCCATTGAAGGCACAATCAAGAAGAACCTGCCTTTTTTCTTGATGGAATTATAGAGATTTGCCAATGATCTTTTTATATCAGCATTATAGGGCATTATCAAAGAGTTTACTGAGATTATGACATCAAATTTGTTTTTATATTTTAATTCTCTCATATCTTCTTTTTTCAAAGTGACATTGCTATAATCCTTGCTTCTCTTTTTTGCCTTATCGACAAATGTTTGGCAGAAATCACTTGCATGCACTTGCTTGAACTGCTTTGACAAGTCATCGCAAAGATAGAACATTCCACATCCAAATTCAGCAACACTCTTTTGTTTCTTGTTCTCTACATTGCTCAGCTCATCAAGAAGAGGGTTCTCTACATCTCCATAAAAAGGGCTCACAACCTCCTCATGATACAATTCAGCTGTTCTTTCCCAATCTTTTTGTTCCATTATTGGTTATATTATCAAAATATGTTTATGATATTGTATTTTATGATATTGTATTATTAAAATAGGATTATAATCTTGATTAAAAAAAATATAGATATGATTTTAATTAACATATTTGACTTAATTATTTTTATTTTATTTAATCTTTTCGGTTTTTTTAAAGGTTTTCTGCATCTGATAAAAGTTTAAGAATTGCTTCAATAATAAAAATAGTAACAAAAAGATTTATTATTAAATATAATCCTATAAATCTTATCCTGAAACACTCTTATGGATAATCTTAATAAATAATACCATAGAGATTATTGCAATTGACATTATTGCAGTCAACATAATTTTTAATGTTGACTTTTCATCTTCTACTGGATCCATCACCGCAACAGTTTTTGTCTCATCAAGAATATCTTTTTCTGTGTCTCTTATACCATATCTTAGTTTTGTCTCATCTTCAAGAACTGAAACATGCCAGACAATCAAAGGATCATCTTTTATTATCTTGACTTCAGAATTTCCAGTAGATAAAAATATTAGGTCAGATGATGATTCTGCAATATTCTTTGGAATCAGCTCATATATGGATATATTATAGACTGGCCCTTTTATCGGATTTAATGTAATACTGACAATAGAAATATTATCTTTTTCAATCACTCCAACATCTTTATCGACTTTAACAGATTTTTTTGCTTGATTATACCCTTTCTTTGTGTAATCTTCAATTTCTTGATGCCTTATTTTTTGTTTGTTCTCATCCTCTTCTGGATTGATGATTCCCTCATAATATGCAAGGTCATCAGATAATTCGTCAAGTACTTTTATTTTTTTTATCCAAGAATAATCAACTGTTTGTATGTCAATAACCCTTTCATCGTACCCTTGTTCAGACAGATCCATAGTTATGATATTTTCATTTGCTCTCTCAATGTCTTGTCTTATTTCTAATGATTCTGCTGCACTGATTCCACTTGTTCTCGGAATTTTAGATACTGAATCAGGCATATTTGTATTGCTGTTTGGAATATTTGTATCTGGATTTGTAGTTATAGGTGTATCAGGATGTGTGGTAGGAGTATTGGTTAAAATTGTAGTAGAAGTAGTGCTAGAAGTAGTACTTGTAGAAAGGACATTAGACAAAATTGTAGTAGAAGTTGTAGAAGTTGTAGAAGTAGTAGGATTATTAGGATTAGTTGTTGGAGTAGTAGAAATAGTAGTTGTCGTAATCTTCAATGTTGTTGTAGTAGTGGTAAGAGTAGTTGTTGGAGGAGTAGTTGAGTCATCACCTTCATTCCCTTGCCTTTGAACAACATTAATATTAAAGCTTTCTTCATCATAAATATCTTGAACAGTATCTACCCTGGCTTTTGCATCACAATCTCCATAAAATCCATCATTTGGATCAATTGAGACATATCCACTAATTGAAACAGAAACTCCGCAACGATTATCATTTGTCACTCCAACCAATGAGAAAACCACTCCTGCATTGGATAGCACAGTGTCAGAAATATGATCAAATAGATAAAAATTATGTGTATCTCCTTCAACAATAGTTATGTCAGGTATTGATCCTAAAATATCTGCTTGAGTTTCATCACTTGTTGAATCTGTTGCAATACCTGCTACAGTCGACATCCCTGTGATTCCGATGTTGATAGACCCAAGCATTAAAGTGGATATCATTAATGTGAATGTTATTAGAACAAAATACTCTTTTAAATTTTGTATAATCTTCATTTGATATACTTATACTCCTTTTTTATTTCCAATAAAAAGACAATCCATCCAAAGACATAAGCAGCTGATGTGATTACAAAAAAAAGTCCAAATATTGAGGCAATAAAGAATTTATTCCATTTCCAAAGGATCATTATGCTTGAGATATAATAATTGATACTGCTTAAGAAATAATTAAAAATATAATAGCTAAAAAACAGTGCAATGATTATTAATCCAAGGATTATAAGAATATTTTTTAATTTATGATTATACCCCAGATAGAATATTACTAACCCAAATAAGATTGAGAATAGCATGATTATGTAAAAATCAAATATTACATTTATTGGAATTGTTGTTAGACTCACTCCAATATATCCTGGACTGCTTATTTTATCTATGGCAAACAGAGGTGCAATTAGAAATGTCAATATTGATGTATAAAAGAGTGCAAGGTCAATCTGTCCTATTTTGAATCCTTCTTTTTTATATATTCTTCTCCAGATATATGCAGGAGAGATAAGCAGCACTATTATTGCGACAATATTAAAGAAATAAAGATAGGTTAGGCTGATTATCTCAAGAACTGACAAGTTCAAGATCTGCTCTGTATATAAGCTAAAAATTGAGACACTTGATGATATTGAGGTTAATTGTGAATTGCCAAAATAGAATAGATCTTGGAAAGAAAAAAGATAGGGAAGTATAAAAACACCAATATCTGTTATTAGGTGAAGTACAAGCAATCCTGAAAAACCAAGATATATCCTTTTTTTGGAATGAAAAAGATTGATGAAATTCTGATAAAAACTCTCAGAAGTCTCTGCAATCTTAAAAATGGCAGAATGGATGCTGAATTTTCTGCCATGTTTTTTCAAGAACAATATTAAGAATATTATAACTGTAAAGACCATTAAAGATGAGTCTATTGCTATAGCAAGCCATTCCATCACTAAATTAAAGACTAATGTGAAAAATGCATTTAAAACAAGGAAAACAATCAGGAATCTCTCAACCTTTTTCCAAAATGATTTTGGAATTCCAGCATCATGTAATACATGGATAATGCTTGGTTTTTTTACATGAAGATTAAATGTCAAGAAAATGCTTGAGAAGATTATGACCAATGAGCCAATGACAAATCCAGTTGTCTCAATCACCCAAAGATTGTTGTAAATAATAATATGAATAGGTGTAAAGAAATCTATACCTCCTTTCTCAATAATTATTCCTGATATTGAGACCAAATCTTTAGCCAATAATAGGAAAAATGCAATTATTAAGCTCAAATCCATAAGTTTATGCTTGTCTCCAAAAAATATTTTTGTTATTGAAGCCTGGTAAAGAAGAAATCCTAAGACAGTCCATGATATAATTTTTTTTATAAAATCAAGCTCACCAAACAATAATCCAAAGAATTCAAGGAAACTCAATATAATCAAGATTATGATCAATATTTCTTCTAGCTCAATAGCAACCTTTTTTTTATTGAATTTCATACTATATTCTAGATTATAGAAATTATCCTTAATAAGTTTTACTTTTTTTCAAGGAAAATTAATAGAATTAAACCAAGAATACGATAAAAAAGAGAGATTTCAATAAAAAAGAGAAAATAGCCCCACTCGGATTCGAACCGAGGCCAAAGGGCCCAGAACCCTCTATCCTTGACCGCTAGACCATGGGGCTGTTGCCACATTTGAAAAGAAATCCTATTTCACTTTATTAATTTAATGATTTTCCGGCCGTAAACAAAAAATATTTATAAGAATTGACATATTTAAACAAGACTGAAATGACTAAATTAAATGATTTACTAAGAGAAATAAAGGCAGATGAGAATCCAAAGCAAGCCAATCTGCTTCAAGGATTTTTCAAGACTGGCAAAGGCGAATATGGTGAAGGTGATATATTTTTAGGATTAAAAGTCCCTGTCCAGAGGAAGATTGCCGACAAATATAAGGATATTTCCTTAATAGATATTCAATCTCTCCTTAAGAGCAAAATACATGAGCACCGCCTTATTGCCTTATTGGTTCTTGTTCATAAATTCAAGAAAGCAGATGAAAAAGAAAAAAAAATTATATTCAGATTTTATCTAAGAAACACTGACCATATTAATAATTGGGATCTGGTTGACTTATCATCGCATAAAATTGTTGGTGAATACCTTAAAGACAAACCGAGGGAAATATTACACAAATTAGCGAAATCTAGGAATCTATGGGAAAAAAGGATTTCAATAATTGCCACTTTTGCATTCATAACAGATCATGATTTCAGAGACTCTCTTGATATTGCTGAAATCCTTTTGGATGACAAGCATGACTTAATCCATAAGGCAGTTGGATGGATGCTAAGGGAGATCGGCAAGAAAGACCAAGAAGTTGAAGAGCAGTTCCTGAAAAGGCATTATAAGCATATGCCAAGGACAATGCTGAGATATTCTATTGAAAGATTTGATGAAAACAAAAGAAAGTTTTATATGAAAAAATGATTATTAATTAAGTAAAGAAAGAAAAGTAATTGTCAATAAATTAAAAGATAGTCCCGGGCGGATTCGAACCGCCGTCCATGCCTAACCCCAGCAGTTATATGCCTCCAAAGGGCACGATGCTTGACCGCTACACCACGGGACTCTGATAATATAAAAAAGGTCTAATATTGTTTATAAAACTTACTAATAGATTTTGTGTATTCTAATAAAAAGATAGTCTTTTAAGAAATATTTAAAAACTCTGAAAATTAAATCATATTAGAATATGAAACACATAGCAGGAGTTGATATTGGAGGAACCAAGATTTCTGTTACAATCGCTTCCAAAGTAGGTATTAAGATAAATTTAATTCAGCCCACTAAATTGATAGGGAGCAATGAAACAATACCAAAACAAGCTGATAAATTAATTGAATATGCATGTGAACAGATAAGAATAAAAAAGAATTCTATTGCCTCAGTTGGAGTCAGCACTACCAGTCCTTTTTTAAAAAAAGGAAAATACAAGGTTGATATTGCTCCCAACCTTTGCGGAGGTCTTTTAAAAAATAGCAATATCCCAAACAAATGGAAATATATACCAATTGAAAAGAGCCTATTAAAAAAATATAAAAGAGTGGAAATACAAAATGATGGTGTTGCTGCAGTAGTTGCAGTTAAAACCTTTAGCACTAGAAAAGAGGAGAATAATCTTGTTTATGTAACTTGGAGTACAGGAATAGGATCAGGAGCTATTGTTGATAACAGAATTATAACAGGAAAGAATGGAAACGCCCCTCATCTTGGGCATATTTACATTGCTGAAAAAGGCCCTCAATGCAGATGTGGAAATAGAGGAGATATGGAATCCCTCTGTTCTGGAATATCAATAGCAAGGGATTATGGCAAAAATACAGAAACAAAGGATGTGTTCAGAAATTATAATAAAGATCCAAAAGCAAAAAAAATAATTGATAGAGCTGCCCGAAATTTTGCCAGAGGCCTTGCTTCTATGACAACTATTGTTGACAATGATCTTTATGTTTTAGGGGGCAGTGTATTCATGAATAACAAAAAGATTCTCTTCCCCATTATCAAAGATGAGTTTTATAAGGCATTTTCAATCCTGACTAAAGAAGTAAAGTTTGAGCCATCTGATCTTGACAAATATTTTGGAGATATTGCAGCTTTAAGTCTTGTTATGCCAGAGAAGTGGAAAAAGAGGTGGAATAAGGAAAAACCATGGAAAAATGCACCAAAACCTATTGTTTTAGATCCAGATGGAAATGTTGAAAGATAGAAAACTCACTTCCACATATTAACAGCTTCTTCCTCAATAAAATGCAGATCTTTTGCAGGAATAATCAGGCATTGAGGAAGTTTAGAAAATTCTATCTTTGATTTATTGTCTTGGCTTGCAAATTCAGATATCTTTCCAGCCTTTATCTCAGGATCCTGGCTTCCTAATCCAGCGCAGCCTACTGCTAACATTTCTCCAGAAACACCTTTTTCCATAATAAATATAGCTGCTTCAGAAACAGTCATATATTTGTCATTTTTAGGATCTAAATCAAGTAAAAACAAAGTATGCATATTATTCTTCTGATTTTGTGAAAAAACATCAATTGGTGACTTCACATCCTTGTTTTCAAATGGAATTGATGTGGTTTTTCCGAATTTGTATAATTCCAAGCCAGTTATTCCAACTGCTGTTAATACAGATGCATTATGAATTATCCTGACTTTTACACCTTTTTTTCGAGCTCTTATAAATAGATCTGTATGAGTTGTAGCTGAAAATACATCTCCAATCACTAAAAAAGCGCACTCTCCTTGCTCAGAATGATTTAATATTGTTTCATCAGCATGTTTTTCAACCATTTCCCTATCTGCAATAATGATTTTTTTGCCATATAATGCTTCTAGATCACTTTTAGAACAGTTTAATTTTGAAGTATAAATCTCTAAATAAATAGAGTCACATTTTTTCACTACTTCTAAGCCATTCATTGATATATCTTTCTGATCGTGAAGGCCTATACCTATCATGTATAATGTCATTTTATAGACTAAAGAAGGTGTTTATTTATAAATATATTGTTCAAAAATACCCTAATCTATATACTCCAGTATATATGTTAGAATAGAGAAATATTTATATACTACCTATTACAAGAAATATAAAATAAGAATTTCAAAATATGTTTTTTGGCGAAAACAAATTTTGACTCACTACTTCGAATCTTGGCTGATTCAAACAAAGTAGTTTTTAAACTTTGATTGTTGGTTTTTGTTAACTCATGCATTGGCGTACATGAAATAACTTGTTCTAAGAGAATTTCAAGATGAACTAGTATTTATACTTTTCGTTTTTACTAGTTGAACTGCTATCAAAAAATAAAAAAAAGAGGGGTTGATATATATGGACTTTATTGTTGAAAGTGCAATAAATAATGAACAAGCTAGGAAGTTTGAAGGCATTAGCGTTGGCCAAGCAAATATCAAAGTTATTGGATGCGGTGGAGCTGGTAATAATATGGTAAGCTGGCTTTATCAAAAAGGCATCAAAGGTGCTGAAATCATTGCATGCAATACAGATCAACAACATCTTAATATTACTGAGGCTGACCGGAAATTTCTGATTGGAAAAGACTTGACAAAAGGACTTGGATGCGGAGGGTACCCTGAAAGGGGAGCTGAAGCAGCACAAGAATCACTCCAAGAGATCAAGGATTCTATCAAAGGCTCTGACATGGTATTTGTCTGTGGAGGAATGGGAGGCGGAACTGGTACAGGAGGAACTCCTGTCATAGCTCAAGTTGCTAAAGATACTGGTGCAATTGTTATTGGCACTGTTACTATGCCTTTCAAGATAGAGAGGGCAAGAGTTGACAAGGCTGAATTCGGATTGCAGCAATTAAGGCAGGTTTCTGACACAGTCATTGTGATTGACAACAATAGATTAGTCAATATAGCTGGAAATCTTCCAATACAACAGGCATTTGCAGTAGCCAATGAACTGATATCTACAATGATAAAAGGGATTGTAGAGACAATTGCAATACCAAGCCTTGTAAATCTAGATTATGCAGATGTAAAAGCAATAATGACAAATGGCGGAGTAGCTGCCATTGGAGTTGGCGCTTCTGACACAAACAACAGGATTGATGAAGCAGTTAATGGAGCTCTTAGCAACCCACTGTTAGATATTAGTTATAAGGGAGCAACTGGAGCATTGATCCATGTCCATGGCGGACCAGACCTGACACTGGATGAGATCAACAGGGTTGGTGAATTAGTCACAGAAAGCCTGGATGATGATGCTAATGTGATCTGGGGAGCCAGAGTCAGTGATGGAATGAAAGGAAAGATCACTGTTATGACAATTATAACAGGTGTAAACTCTCCATGGATACTTGGCAAGACTGATTATAGCAGGCCAAGCCCGCAAGCGCAAGAACTTGGAGACGAGCTAGGTATTGAGATCATCAAATAGGTTTTCCTATTTGATTTTTCATTTATTTAGGCTTATATTTGATTCATGTTTTTTATCAAATATTCTAGCCTCATCGTACCACCCCCAACAACCGTCGATGAGGCTTTTTTTCTTTTTTTTTCATAATCATTAAACATTCTAGCCTCATCGTACCACCCCCAACAACCGTCGATGAGGCTTTTTTTCTTTTTATATCCTTGTATATTCATGAATTACCATTAAAACCTAAAGAAAGTCTTATATATGTTTAATAATATGAGAGAAGTCATGCAAATCAAAAGATTGTTTTTATTATTATCTGCCTCAATTCTCATATTTTTATTAATAGTCAGTATAGGATGCACAACTGATCCTGATAAAATATATTCCTGCCAGTCTGACAGTGATTGTGTTCCAACAAATGAATGCCATCCCATGAAGTGCATAAACAAGGAATACAGGACCAAAATCACATTTCCTAGGACATGCACTGAGATTTTTGTATGCAGTGCAGCCTATAATCCAGAAGACTGCTTGTGCATCAATAATAAATGCATAAATAAGAATCTAGATAGAAGTGGTTGTGAAAGAGAAGATGATTCAAATGGATTTATTGATATTGATTCTCCTTTTGGAGCCCATGGGGGGGCTGATGAAAGTGGATATTCATATAAAGAATTATATTCTGAACTTGCTGATTTAGGTATTAATATCAAGAGAGTTGCAGGAAGAGAAACAATTATCTGGGATAAGACAGATCCAGATCTGGATGGGAATTATGATTATGATTTTTTCAGAGAACTGGATTATTCAAAAACAAATAATATTGATTTAATGGTAACCCTTAAATCAATGAATAAAAAAGACCAGGCATCTTGCAGGACAGCATGTAAATCAAATTGTGTTGGTATTGATTGCAATTGTAATTCTAATCCTTGTGATTGGGAAAAATATGAGAATTTTTTATCTGATGCCATTAATAAACACAAGTCTGATATTAAATACTGGCAGATTGAAAACGAAGTTTCTGGTTCATATTATTCTGGATCTGCCCAAGATTATGCAGAGTTGTTAAAAAGATCTTATAAGATTGTTAAAGCCAACTGCCCTGATTGTAGAGTCATTATAGCAGGAATGCCAGATTATCAGCCAAAATCAGCTAGTTATTATTCAGATGTTCTTGAAGCATTGAAAAATGATCCTGATTGCATAAGAGGTTGTTTTGACATTTTTGATCTGCATACTCCTATCAGAGGAAATTCTGACAGATTAGAACAAGCATATGGAAATACAATTAATCTTCTTTCAGTATATGGATTTAATAAGCCAGTGTGGAGCACAGAATTTGGCCCTCTTAGTTATCAGGGTAGTGAAATAGATGCAGAGTTAGTTAAGTTTTATGTTATTGGATTTGAAGTAGGATTTGAAAAACTGTTCTGGAGAATTACTGAATGTCCTGCTTGTATTTTTGAAAATGGAAAGAAAACAGATAATTATTATGCCCTTAAAACAGTCATTGACAAGTTATATGGATTTGATTCAGTTAGTAATTTGGATGAGAGCCAATACAAATTTATTTTTTCAGGGAAAAATCCAGTTTATGTTCTCTGGTGTATTTCTGGAACTTGTCCTATACCTGGTGAAATATCTGGAACAGTTGTTGTAACAAATCATTTAGGAGATAAAGAGACAAAGAATACAAATCATATTAAGTTAAATAATAGCCCTATATTTGTTGAAGAAATTTAGTCTAAGATCATTTCTCCCCTTTCAGTTTTCCTATAACCCTTTTAAGAGTCCCTTTCCCTTTCTGAAGGTTTCTGTCTATTATAATCGAGAAATCTTTAGTGTATTTTGGAATGTCCTTGATCCTGTTTGGCTGGCCTCCATAATCCCTGAAATACATGACATTCTCTAATGTGAATTCAGGCGGTTCAGGGACTTGCTCATTGGCATAGCCTATTGTCAGTACTGCCTGCGGCCTGACCTCCTGAGGCATTGAGACTGCATCCTTTAATATGTCTTCATCAAATGCTCCTACCCAGCATGATCCTAATCCAAGTGCATGAGCCATCAAAAGCATGTTTTCAGTGGCTGCAGCGCAGTTCTGGATTGTGTATAGTCTTTCCCCTCGTATTCCATAGAATCTTTTTGCTTTTTCTGGCAATCCAGCTACAACTATATGTACAGGAGCTTCTGCTATCCAATCCTGTTTCAGGCAGGCTTCTGCAATCTTCGATCTCTGCCCTTGGTCAAGCACTACTATAAAGCTCCAGTTTTGCAGGTTGCCGGCAGAAGGAGCTGCTTTCCCTGCTTCTAGAATCCTTCCTATCTTCTCCCATTCTACAGGAGCGTCCATATAGCGCCTTATTGACCGCCTTGTTTTTATGCATTCAAAGACTTCCATTTTCCTGATAACATTATTTTTTTCTTGATAACATTATTTAATATTTATTTGTTTTATTCGTAATTATATACTACCAATCTTTTTCTATTCTTTACCTTATTCGTGATTATATACTACCAATTTCATCTGATATTAATAAATTTATTGCTTTGTCAAAATCATCCTCTTAAAACACAATCTCTGTGAATATGAACAATACATAGATTATCACCAGGATAAATCCATGCTCGCTTGTTATTATCTTTTTCCTGAATATCATGCTTGTGATAAAGACAGATGTTATCATAAATAATAAAGGCCTGAAAAATTGTGAAAACTCAAACACTATTGGATTTATCAATGCTGACACTCCAATCACAAGGGATGAATTGATGGAAACAGCTCCAATAAGATTTCCAAATGATATATTATTCTGTTTCTTAAGAGCTGATTTGATGCTTACCATAAATTCTGGCATAGTTGTGGTGATTGAGACAAAAATCAATCCTATCAAGAATATAGGAATGTCCAATATTCCTGACATCTCTATTGATGCGAATACAAGCCATCTTGTAGCTAACAATAAGGCTGTTAGGGCAAATAAGAATGTGAGCATATCTACTATCACATGCTTGAACTTGATGCTCTTTTTGATTTTTCCTAGTTCATGCTCTTTTCTTATCAAGGATATTATATACATTGAGAATATTATCAGCAGTATCAATCCATCAATCCTTGATATAACCCCATCAATCCCTAATATCAAAAGGAGCAAGATTATGATATAAAGCAAATAAAAAGATCTGTTAATAACAAAACCAATATTTTTGATTTTTTTCATCACAATTAGATTGATTCCAAGAATAAGTGTTACATCCAATATATTTGCTCCAATGACATTCCCTAGGCTGAGCACATTCTTGCCTACAATAGCAGACATTATACCTGTAGACAGCTCAGGCAATGAAGTTCCGATTGCAATAACCAAGAATCCTATGAGAAAATGGCTCATCCCTGTCTTTTTTGCATAATTGGTTATTGCCAATAACATATACCCTGCAGATTTGGCAATAATAAAAAAGCTGAGTAATGCCACAATTATCAAGATTATTAGTTCCATTATATTAAATTAAAAAATCTTATTTTTTCATTAATTTGAATGCTCTTTCTACCATCTCTTTATCCCATCCTGATTTTATTAAAAGTATCTTAAGATCATTGTCCTTGTATCCTTTTTTTCTTGCATTTATTATGAATTTGATCAATGTCTTATCATTTTCATTTAAGACCACATCTGATTTGCCACCATATCTTCTTTTATTGTATATTCTGAAAGCAGGAACACTTAATCCTATCATGCCAATGATTGCCAGAATTATTATCAATAGGCTGGAAAGCCTGAATTTTGTCTCCTCATTTATTTCTCCTCTTGGAATTTCCTCCCCCACACTCTGTATTGTTGTTGTAGTCGTTGAGCTCGGAGTTACACCTTGTGGAACAGTTGTTGTTGTGGTAGTTTGTACTGTTTGGGGATAAGTCACTTGTGTAGAGGTTGTAGTTGGAGGGTTGCCTCCACCTCCATTACCTCCAGATTGGGTTGTTGTAGTAGTTGATGGAGCTACAAATTCTGATATTCCTGAGTAATGCAAGCCTTCGATTTTATATGTATCATTTAGTTCTGAGCAGGTATAATTGCTTTCAGTTATATTGTTGCATGTTAGCAGTATTTCTCCTGCACCATTGCACTCACCGCTGATCTCAGTTATTGAAGCCATATATGTGTCTTTTACGCAGACACTTCCAGAATCGCTGATCCTTTCAACATATGCAGTCTTTGTCCTGTTCTGGCCTGTCAGATTGATTCCATCAATCAATAATGAGCCTCTGTCACTGCCGACATCCTGCTTATGTATGCTGATGTTCCTAAGGTCAAGAATATCATTTGAAAAATTAAACATAAAATCAACCATAAGTGTCCCATTTTCAAAGATTTCAATTCTCTCAAGATTATCAAATATTTTATTTAGAACACTTGAATAAGATACTAATATTGAGATATTCTCAATATTTGTGTCAATATCTGATTTATTTCCGATTAACCTGTCTACTGAATTGTTTATTCCATCTTTGTCATCATCAAAGCAGTCATATGTACAGCTCATATTTGTCTCATTATTGTTGCAGATTCCATCACCGCACCAAACATCTCCGCAATCTTGTGGGCATGTAACATTCTCATCCACTCCACAAACACCATCACCACAGACAGACTGCATTGATTCATACTCATCCAAGATCTCAGAATCATTCAAGGCTCTTGCATAGATTTTTACTTCATCAATAGAGCCATTCCACATACCTTGACCAGCCTTATCAGACCTTTTCCCAATAGTCAACGGGACAGAAGAATTATAAGAAATCAAAGCAGGAATATCAGTTGTATTCTCAAGAACCATCTCACCATTTACATACAACCTTATGAACTCATCTGGCTTAAACACACCAGTCAAGAAAACCCACTTATCCAGATACTCTGAAAAGAATTGGTCATATACAACCCCATAAGACGTGCTATTCTCATCAAACAACACAAACTCAAACTCATCTACAGTGCCATAATTCTTGCCAAGAGACCAACCTTTCTGATTACTAGGAGTAAAATAATGAGTAGTAACAATAACCATACCTTTATAATTAACATCAGAAGGAACATCCTCAGCCCTGACCCAAGCACTGACTGTCAAACCCCCTTCAACCATCAACTGATCATCTAAAGGAACAGTCACATTATCAGAAGGGATTCCTTCAAAATAAAAAGACTGATTCAAAACACCCTCAACAGCATCAACACCAAAAACAATACCATCATGACCATTTCCCGAAAAATCAACAGCATTTCCATCTAATGGGTAATAAGCGATTAAACCACCACAATCCTCAGGACAAGTGTTTGAATTCTCATCTCCATTGCAGATTCCATCACCGCAATTCTGTATGACTGAGCAATTCATAAGATTTCCATCAGGCCAGGAAGCGTTGAGGAAAGGTTGGAAACTTAGATTATCTGGATAAATGTTAGATTCAATCTCACTACAATTTAATGTTCCCCAATAATTATTAGAGATATCATTATAATCATGATTTCCCCAGTAATCAGAATCTTCAATGAAATCATTGACAAATCTTGTGCCATAGATTGTGTTATTCTTGATCACATATGAAAAATTGCCACTATCAATTTGTAATCCACTATGATTATTATTGATAATATAATTTTCTTTTACTACAGAATTATTGACACCAAACATCTTTAATCCGTTATAGTTATTTTCAATAACATTTCCAGATAAAATATTTGAGTCTGAAGTTCTTAACCAGATTGAGTTTTGGGAATTATTTTCTATTGAATTATTGATTATATTAATTTGATCTGAGTTTTCAATCACAATAGCATCATCATAGTAAACAAATTCATTTCCTATTATTGTTGTATTAAAGGCATCATAATGACTAATTCCAAAATTATATCCCCAAACTCCAATAGACCGGGCATAATTGTCAAAGAAATTGCCAGAAACAAATAATGATTGTGCTCCATCTGCCCAAATTGCCTTACCAGTATGCAAGATAACAGAATCAAGCACCTTTAGATTTGATGAAGCGAATGCCTGGATTGAAGTATCAAAAAAATATAAATTGCAATTTCTTATAGTAACATTTGATGATGATTGTGCAATAATTCCTCCTCTGCCAGTTCCATTTATCCAATGCCCATCACAATCTAAGGTGATGTTTTCATCAGAAATATTCAAACAATACAAATATTGATTAGCACTCATTAAATCTTCACTCAAAACAGTATCCTCATAGATAGTATCACCGCAGCTGACTGTTGGTCCGCAATCCTCTGGGCAATTAGTTACATTCTCACCAGGATCGCAAACACTATCTCCGCAAAAATTGCTTCCTAATGAGACAGCATCTGATATATTTGTGCTAATATTGTTCTTGAAAGCCAATACATTGATAGTATAATTGCCGCTTTCATTATAAGCATGAGTCTGAGGGAACCATCCCTGATGTAAAGGTGTTCCATCATCCCAATCCCATTCAAGGTAATCAGGGGCATTTGAGACATAGCCATTGACACTTACATTCAGACCATTGACATCAATGTTTATTGGATCTAATACAGGGCATACACCTTCATCAGCACTGTCATCACAATCATCATCAACCCCATTGCAGGCCTCAGTTGCATTAGGATTGATGCTTGGATTAGAATCATCACAATCAACTAATCCGCATTCTCCTGAAACATTATATCCATCACTGTCATTATCAGTACACTGAATATCAACAGCCTCAACTGAATTATAGACGGATTTGTTAGCATCAATCAATCCACTTCCCAACTGCCCAGTATACCCAGGATTCAAAGAATCAATATTTTGAGCATTGTTTATAATCAAGTCATCAACCTGTGATTTGTTCAGGTCAGGATTCCTCGACAATATCAGACCAGCCAATCCAGATACAAATGGAGCTGCCATTGAAGTGCCTTGCAGCCAATTATATCCGCTTGGATGAGCCAGATAACCATCACCAGTAGGCACTGTTGAAAATATAGGCTGTCCTGGAGCACTCACATCAACCCAATATCCATAATTTGAGAATGATGATTTTTGGTCATTGCTGTCTGTTGAAGCGACTGCAATCACATTCTCAAGTGCTGCTGGATAGAATGGATCCTCAACATTTGCATTTCCAGCAGCAGCAACCAAAACAATCCCATTATCACTCGCATATTGCAAAGCTATATCCATATTAAGATCATATTCAGAAGTTCCAAAACTCATGCTGATTACACTTGCATTGTTGTCAACTGCATAATAAATAGACTCTTCCAGGTCAATGCTGTATGCAGTTACATAATTATATCCTGCGCTTGTATCATTTATCTCGACAAATGCTTTCAATGGCATTATCTTGCAGTTCCAGCATGTTCCAGCAATTCCAGCTGAATTATTTGTCACTGCTGCAATGATTCCTGCAACATGGCTTCCATGCCCATTAAAATCTAATACATCATTATCCTGCCAGACATAATCCTCTCCTGGAACATAGAATGTTATGACATCATCAATCATATACATATCATCATACACAAAATCATAACCCCTGCAATCACCATAATAGCCGTTATTGTCAAGGTCAGTCCCTTCATCACAGTCCTCATCAGTGTTATTCCAGACATTTGCTGAAATATCTGGATGGTCATAATCAAGTCCAGAATCAATCACAGCAATGACAACACTCTCATTTCCTGTCTCAATATCCCATGCTTGTTCAAGATTGATATTTACGCTTGGATATGGTGATTGATTGATTATATAACCAGGATCATTTGGCTGGGTTGTGATATAATAGATATGGTTATAGTCAGCAAACTCCACCATTGGATCAGACCTATAACTTAAGATTGCATTATCTAAACTTTCATTTGTCTCTAATTCAAATAAATATTTATTTTGGACTTGCAAAGGCCTGGTCTTGAGGTTTGTCAAGAGTTTCCTTTGATCTTTCACCTTAAAAATCTTGTTCAATTCATCTAAAGAATCCCTGTTTGTATCAACTTTTGGCTGGCCAAAAGCCATATTGACTATTCCAAGGATTCCATCATTGGTCCTAACTCCAACATCTGACTTGAATTTCACTATCATCTGTCTTGGTGCAATACTTCCTATGCCCATAGCAGGTATTGTTGTATTCCTTTCTCCCCTTTCTGCAGGAGCAACTACTGTAAAATCTGCAGAATAAGTGCCTGTCCCGAGATGCACAACTGCATTTACAGAATATTGTCCTTCAAAGTTTTCAGGAATCCTATAGTTCATTGTCACTTTTTTTGTGCAGGCTGAATCAGTGCATCCTGGAATGATCAGCACTCCAACATTATTTCCAGAAGAGTCCTTTATCCTGAGGAATTCATTTATCGGATCAACACCAGGTTCAACTGTTATCTGTATTACAGAACCTGATGTAATGACAGATTGTGATAGACCTAATGCATTTTCATCTGGACTTGCAAGCAATAATAAGTCTTCACTTTTGGTGAATATATCTTCATTTGATACAGGAACTAATCTGCCGAATAATCCTGATTCAACCTGACTTGAACCATAATTTTTCTCGCTAAGGATGTTATCTCCTTGAGCCAAAGATACAGGAGTGAACAATAAGAAGAATATTATCATATAAACAAACAAATCAATTATCCTAATTCTTTTATTTGAGTGATTCATTTCAATCTTCCTCCGAACATTCTCCTAGAATAAAATCATTTGCAGACTCAGTGCAGAGGTAATCTTTGGTTCCTCTCTTTATGATCGGGATTACTGATAATGTATTTGGCTCGCCATATTCCCAATTGAATGGTACCTCATCCATTCTTATTTCAGCTGCATTGAACATTCCGTCAAAATATTGATAATTATATGTGCTTCCTTGCTTAACCCTTAGCCAGAACACATTCCCATTGATATTTACGCTTCTCTTGTTCTCTATCATTAATTTGATCATACCTATATTTTCATCAATACTATACCAGCAGGCGCTCCTTACCTCAATCTCAATATCCTCAGAGCATGTCAATCTTCCTTGGAATTCATCAGTCTCCACCTTTACATTCTTGACAAAATTGAAATTAGAGGTCATCACTAATCCTCCTATCACAATTGATATGAACACTACTATTATTGTGGCCAATAAGGGTGTCACACCTTTTTTTCCTTTCATACCCTTCATTTTCAGCTTTTTTTGCCTCCTTTGAGTATGACTTCTTTCAGGATTATATTGCCTTCTTGATCTTCAATAAATTTTAATCGTGTTTTAGAATTCCAGCCTTTCTCGAGAGCAAGCTCTTTTGGTATTGTTATCTTGAACTGCCCGTTATTTACTACTACCTTGACCAATCGATCAACCCTCTTTTATAGCATATTTATGTTTTATAGTAAATTAGTACTAATTT
>JBDROB010000023.1:0-6093 GCA_043810355.1 Candidatus Woesearchaeota archaeon | reverse complement strand
GCTATTTCAAATTGCTTAAGCAATGCTTTTGCGTAACGTATTAATAGTCTTTCTTTTTTCTTTCCCATGGTGGGGTGCACTCCCCACCCCCGAAACAGCCTAACAGCTGTTCGGGTTATTTAACTTTTCTACTGAGCCTGTTACTGTCTAGTCTCCTCTTTAACCCATTCTTCATATCTCTTATTGGCGCTGGTCTTTATCATCTCAATGCAAGGAATGTCGTAGCTGTGGTTTTGCTTGACAGTCTCTTTGATCTTATTGAACTTGTCTTCGGTTGACTTTGCTATTAAGGCATATTCATCCTGGTCTTCAATCTTGCCCTTCCACCAGTACATTGATTCAACAGGAAATAAGTTAGAGCATGCTATCAATCTTTTTTCTAATAGGATTTTCGACAGTTTTTTTGCTTCTTCCCTGTCTTTGCATGTTATGTAAATTAGGATCATAAGGAAGGCTAAGAATGATTTATTATTTAAAATCTTCGCAATATTATTGAGAAACTTCCAAAAGAATTATAAATACTAAATATTATTATTTAATCATGGCAGGAAAAAAATCAATTATACACATTGTTTTAACTGGGGGGACAATTGATTCATTTTATGATGGTACAAAAGATACTGCTGTAACTCTTAAACATTCGAGCGTTCCAAACTATCTTAAAAGCCTGCATTTATATGAAAAATTATTATTTACTGAAGTTTGTATGAAGGATAGCAGAGATTTGACTTTAAAAGATAGAAAGGATATATTAAAAACTATTAAAGACAGCTCATCTAGTAAAATAATTATTACGCATGGCACTTATACAATGCCAGACACTTCAAGATACTTAAAAGCTAATTTAGGAAAAATTGATAAGACAATTGTATTTACTGGATCTTTAATCCCATTAACATGCTTCTCACCTTCTGATGCTTCTTTTAATTTAGGTTATTCAATTGCAAAAGTCCAAGAGTTGGATAAAGGTATTTATGTATGTATGAATGGAAGAGTTTTTAGTCCAGAAGAAGTAGCAAAACTCATTTATGAAGGAAGATTTATTTCTATATTTGGAGAAAGAGGAAATTAATTTTTTCTTCTTTTTTTCTTTAAGAAACCACTAATTTTAAAAATAGAGAGCTACATAGAATTGATATGGCAAAATTATTGTTCAAGAATGTGCTAGGGGAATTTGAATTTAGTGAGAACTGCCAGTTAGTCGGCAAAGTCAAAAGTAACAGTGGTTTGGAATCACATGATGAAGATCAGAGAAAGAAAATACTTGCGGGTTTCAAGCAGAACAAATTCTATAGTGAGTTCTACAAGGAAAATCTTAGACTCACAAAAGAAGCAATAAGGAATAGTGGGAAAGAAGATATAATCATTGTTCAGGCTATAAAAAGTGTAAAAGATTTAGAGAGGATAAGAAATATCTTATTGAACAGGATGAGAGACTGGTATGGGTATCATAATCCTGAGTTTATAAGAAAGATTGGAAACCAAGAAAAGATGGTAGATCTTATCCTGAAAAAAGACAGGAAAACACTGCTGAAAGAGATGAAGATAAATGAGAAAGACAGTATCGGAATCGAATTCTCTAAAGAAGACCTGAATGAGATAAATCAGATCTGCAAAGAGATACAGAATATTGATAAATTAAAGAACGAGCAAGAGAAATATCTTGAAAAAATAATGAGAGAACTCATGCCAAACACTGCAGAGATTGCAACACCCTTGCTAGGAGCAGAATTGATTGAATTAGCAGGTTCAATGAGAAAACTAATGGAAATGCCAAGCTCAACAGTGCAGCTGCTAGGTGCAGAGAAATCACTGTTCAGGCATATCAGGAATAAGAAGAATCTGGCTCCAAAATATGGGATCATATTCAATCATCCCCTTCTGCAAAATGCAGATAATGACAATAAGGGAAAGATTGCCAGATTATTGGCTGGCAAGATCAATATTGCAGTCAAAGTTGATTATTTCAAAGGCAAATTTGTTGCTGACAAACTGATGAAAGAAATAAAAGAGAAAATCAAGGATATTGAGAAGAAATGATAAATGTTTGAAAAAAGGAGAAAACAAAATCAAGGATATTGAGAAAAAAAATGATAAAAGAATCCAAATTAAGAGGAGTATTTGAGAAAAAAGCAAAGTCAAGATACTTATTCACAAAAAACCTTGTTCCTGGAAAGACAGTATATGATGAAAAGCTATTGAGAGAGAATAATACAGAATACAGGGAATGGAATCCAAGGAAGAGCAAGCTGGCAGCTGGGATACTGAAAGGATTAAGTCAGATCGGATTCAAGGATGGCTATTGCATCCTGTATTTAGGGGCTTCAACTGGAACAACTGTAAGCCATTTCTCAGATATAGTTGGAAGAAATGGGTTTATCTATGCTGTAGAGTTCTCAATGAGATCAATGAGGGATCTGGTATTTGTCTGCGAGGACAGGAAAAATATCGCCCCAATCCTATTAGATGCAAATAATATTTATCTATTATCTGAGAGAGTAAGTATGGTTGATTTTGTCTATCAAGACATTGCACAGAAGAATCAGGCAGAGATATTCCTGAAGAATATTGATGCATTTCTCAAGAAAGATGGTTTTGGAGTGCTGTGTGTCAAGGCAAAAAGCATTGACATATCAAAAAATCCTTCTGAAATCTATAAGGAAGTCAAAAAAGAGCTAGAGAAAAAAGTGACAATAGTAGATTTCAGGACTTTAGAGCCTTTTGAAAAGGATCATTGTGTGTTTGTTGTTAAGAATAAGTAAGCATATTTTTTTATGGAGTTTTTGGTAATGGATAAAAAACATCATAGGTCTGCAGTAATAATAATTGATAAAAATAAAATTCTACTAATGAGAAGAGTTGAAGATGGTAGAGAATATTTTGTTTTTCCAGGGGGAACAATTGAAGAAAATGAGACTCCTAAAGAGACAGCAATCAGAGAAATAAAAGAGGAGACAAATCTAGACATTGAAATTGAAAGACTCTTATGGAAATTTGAGGACGAGTTTCATGTTGGGTATTATTTTCTTGCAAAGAGTTTTAAAGGTGAGATCGAGTTAGGTGGTCCAGAAGCAAAAATGCATTGTGATGAGAACTTTTTTTGTCCAGATTGGGTGAAATTAGATAAATTAGACAATATGAAATTATTTCCAGAAGAAATTAAGAATAAGATAAAACTTGAATTTTTATAATTACTCAGATTCCTCTTCATTCTCTGCATCAAATCCTATGCTGTTGCATCTCTTGCAGATCTCTGTCTGTTTTAGGATCCTGTGAGCACCGCAACCAATGCATTTTCCTGTCTTTTGTATCATTTTTGTTACCTCCGCGATTATACATAATGTTATATCAATAATGGGCGAATAGGTTATATATAAACATTTCTATTAGTTGTTACTTTATAGTACTCCTAAAATGGGTTATATTGTTGAAAACAAAAGATTTATACAAAAGAAAAATGCTTTGCATTTTTCTAAGTATAAATCTTTTGTAAATTTCTTTGAAACAACAATATTCCACCCATCTCTTTGAAATGCAAAACATTTCTAAGACACAAAAATTGCTTTGCAATTTTTCGTGTATTGATGGGTGGTTAAGGTGGAATTTGTTGTGCTCAAGAACTACATGGGTGGAATATTGAGTGTCAAGACCACTAGATAAATAAACAGGTTGTTACATGCCAACAGTGTGTTCACTGGTGGTTCTTGACATTCACAAAAGATTTATATATATGCATGTATATATACAGATAAAATGACAAAAATAATATCAATTGCAGATGATGCATATGAGTATTTAAGCTCTTTAAAAGAAGAAAAAGAGTCATTTTCCAAGGTAATCAGGAGGCTAAAACCAAAATCTGATCAAAGGGATTTGCTTAAGTTAGCTGGTGTTTTAAAAGATGATGACCCTTATGTAAAGGCAATGGAAGGGATAATTAAATCCAGGGAAAATATAAAATTCAAGACACCAAGGTTTGATTAAAATGTACATAATAGACACAGATTTTGTAATAAATTATTTTAGAGGGGAACAAAGAAATGTCAAAATTATTTTAAAATTAGTCAATCAACCATTAGTACATCTGTTTATTACATCAGTCACATTATATGAATTGACAAAAGGCTGCTACAAATCAGGGAATTTTGAAAAGGATTATAACTTAATCCTTGAATTGAAAAGAAATGTTTCTGTATTGGATTTTGACGAAAATTCTGCTTTAATTGGCGCTGAAATATTTAATGATATGGAGAAAAAAGGCACTAAAATTAATGAGTCAGATATATTGATTGCATCAATCTGTCTAAAAAATAATTTTACTCTTTTAACAAATAATATAAAGCATTTTAATAAAATAGATGGATTAAGACTAATCTCATAAGATGTTAGACTTCTTTTCGTGTTAAACAAGAAAAACTTATAAAGTTGATAACAATTATAAGGTCTAAAGATGGCATTAAAGTTTTATAACACATTAACAAGGAAGAAAGAATTGTTCAAGCCTATTAAGAAAAATGTGGTTCATATGTATAGCTGCGGGCCTACAGTCTATAATCATGTACATATAGGAAATCTTCGTGCTTATGTATTTGTAGACTTGCTCAGGCGGTATCTTAAGTATAAGGGATACAAGCTAAAGCATGTCATGAATATAACAGATGTAGAAGACAAGATAATAAGGGATTCACAGAAACAAGGAAAAAGCCTGAAAGAGTTCACTGAACCTTATACAAACTCATTTCTTAAAGATATTGAGACATTGAATATTGAGAAACCAGAGATAATGCCAAAAGCTACTGATTCAATAAAAGGAATGGTCAAGCTGGTTAAGGCTTTGCTTGAAAAAGGGATAGCATATAAGACAGATAATGGAGACATCTACTATAAGATATCAAAATTCAAGGACTATGGCAAATTAGCATGCCTAGATATTGAAGGATTGAAAAAAAATGCTGATGGAAGATTGGATAATGCAGATGAATATGAGAAAGAGGATGCAAGGGATTTTGCATTATGGAAGGCATATGACAAAAAGGACGGAGATATCTTCTGGGAGACTGAAATAGGAAAAGGAAGGCCAGGATGGCATATAGAATGCTCTGTAATGTCAGCAGAGAATCTAGGCCAGCCATTTGACATCCATACAGGAGGAGTTGATCTGATATTTCCTCATCATACAAATGAGATCGCGCAGTCAGAAGGAGCATATGGGAAAAAGTTTGTAAATTACTGGATACATAATGCACATCTGATTGTTAATGGAAAGAAGATGTCGAAGTCTTTGGGAAATTTTTTTACTCTAAAAGATTTGCTTGATAAAAAATATAATGCAATGGCAATAAGGTATGAGTTAATGGCAACACATTATAGAGTTAAATTAGATTTTAGAGAGGATAATCTAAAAAAACTTACTGAGACACTGGATAAATTCAGTGATTTCCTGAAAAAATTAGAAATTGTCAAAGGAAAAGAAAATAATAAGAAAGTAGATGATTTAATTAAGAAAAGCAAGGAGAAGTTTGAAAAAGAAATGGACAATGATCTTAATATTTCAGGTGCATTAGCTGCAATATTTGAGTTTATGAATGCTGTAAATAAGATAATTGACAAGATAAGCGCCTCTGACGCTAAGAAGATAATTGAACTTATGAAAAAATTTGACACTGTCCTTGGAGTGATGGATTTTGGTGAAGGAGATCTTGGGAAAGAGATTCAGGATATGATTGTTCAAAGGGAAAAGGCTAGGTCAGAGAAGGATTTCAAGACTGCTGACAAGATCAGGGATAAGCTGAAGAAGAAAGGGATTGAATTAAAAGATACAAAAGATGGAGTCATCTGGAAGAGGGTTTGATTCCTTAATACAAAAAAATATTTATAATTTTTATTTGATAAAAACTTTTTCTATTAACAACTTTTATGTTTAAATTTTTTTCTACTGATAACTTTTTCTCTTAGAAGCTGAGCTTTCCACCAGTCTATTGACTGGTGGTGCATAAATAATTTATTTCTATGTGGTTTTTGTTCTTTTTAAGCTGTAAGAAAGCTAAGAAGCAGACCTAAACCATTAATGTACCGTCTGAACCCTATTCGTAT
>JBDROB010000022.1:0-14840 GCA_043810355.1 Candidatus Woesearchaeota archaeon | reverse complement strand
GTTGATCCTTGTCTTACAGTTTTTTTAGCATATTCTACCTGTAATAATCTTCCATCAGGACTGAACATTGTGATTGCCCTGTCATATCCCATTAATTGATGCGGCATTGGTTGCATATTATTCATCCTCCTCTTATTTTTTTATTATTTTTATATTTTTATCAAATTCCGAATTCATTATATTTTAAGTATCAATTGAATTCGTTCCTTATTACAATTATTGACTTTTTATTTCCTTTTCATATATTTAAATATCGGTTTTCTGCTTTCTTTAATATTCCAGAAACACCTACTGATCTTACTATGACATCCTGTCCTTGTATATTTTTGACCATAATCAAGGCTGATTTCAGGTTATCAATTTCTTTATTATTGACTCTGATCATACCTCTTTGATTTTTAGCATTATATTTATCTGGCAATATCCATAATCCAGCTTTTGAGACTCCAAATTTGCCTAGATAGTCTAAGAATGAGTCCCATAATGAGATTGACACTAGTTTAAAATCATTTATTGGATTCTTTGATATGATCTCAAATGCCAAATACCTTTTCTTTTCACGAAGGCTTGGCAGCAATGGTTTTAGTCTACCTTTAGTTTTTTTAATCTTATTTTTATTAACCATATTTATACGAGAAAAAAGTTCTTTTTTTCTTCTTCCTTCTCTCTCTTTCAGGGCTTAATAATAGTGTATCATTTATAAATTTTGCGATTCATTCGGGCTGCGTTGAAAAAGTCTCCGTCCGTGCCATGTTTGCCATTGTTTGCCGTAGGCAAACATGGCATGGCTGGACGTAGCTGACCATGTTCCCATGATTTATTATGGGGTTATGGTCAGCGAAGTAGGAGATTTTCAAAGCAGCCGATTCATTCGTATACTATTTATTTTCTATATGGAAAATAAATAAATTTATGAATATATATACTTAAACAAATTTATTAATCAACTGAAAACTTATGTTCCCAGAAATCCCCTAACTATAGCCCCCATTCCACCATATTATCAATTGTTGGCCTGCATTGAGTCCAATGCATTTTTCCAAGGTTTGGTTGTGTATAATTTGTGCTGACAGTCACTTTCTCCATATCAGTAACATGAACAGGCCATCGAGAGAAACTGGTTACAAGATCTCCATTACTTACATTTCCCCCTGTTCTTGAGATTGCAGCATCAATCTCTCTTTGAACATAATCAAGTCTGTTTACAGTAGATCTTATTACATAATCACTCAACTCACCAAAGGGAACTGCTCCTGGATGATCTCCTATCTGGAAATGATTAGGCATAATCTGATATTGTTTATCTGTCCTGTGATAGAATTTGTTTAATGGAGTTGATTCAACTAAAATAATATCCCCTTCTTTATCATTGATTAAACATAGCCAGTATCCAGCATTTTGAAAACCAAAAAGATACTGCCTTAACTCTTCTGATGTTTTGCATTTTTCCATTCCACTCTGCAATGTTGCTTCCATTGGAAGATGCACACCATTAACATCATTTCCAAAAGCCATGTTTAAGGTTGCAGTCACACCATACTTGTTTATTGAAGTGATGCATCCAGTTGTGCCAGCAACACCAGCATCAACAGAAGTTGCAACCCCTTCCATCATATTATATGTTACATATTCAGCACGTTCTATTCCAGGAGTAAAATCAAATTTCTTTATTGATATAGGCAATCCATCTTCCGTAATCCCTCCTTTTAATGCAAGGGCAGTACATCCTCCACCTAATCCTGGAAAACCAACCTCAGATACTAAAGGCATCATTGTGCTTCTATGGCTAAGAGCACTTAGCCAAAACACAATGTCTCTGAATATAGATCCAACACTTCCATCTATTATTCCAAGAAACCGATTATACATATGAGGTAGTTCTTGTTTCATGGCATTTACAGCATCATGACCATAAGTAGGCATTTGACTCATGGTTTTTTCCATCAATCCATTATCTATTTCACCATTTCTCGCTTTTGTGAAAATCTCTGCAATATCATGAGCCTGGGACATTGAATACATTGCAGTGGCACCTAACCATGTCAAAGGACTGCAATGGACAGCAAATATTCCCTCTCTGCACCACTCACCTATCCTTAATCCTTCTTGATAATATGTGTCAGTGACTGGTGGACATTCTGCTCCAATAGAAACAAGTCCTGCAGCAGCAGTGCCTGAAGAAGCAATCCTCGCAGCCATACCAAATCTTGAAGCAGTTGCAACACTTCCAATTTTTCTACTATCATCTCCTAAAAACCTTCTTCGAGTCATGTCTTCCATCAAATCACACTCCATTTAGTAATAAATTCTGAATTCTCTGAATTAATATAAGATTCCAGTTAAAAAATATCATTTATAAATAATTATGTCTCATAAAATATATGTTTAATGAATTCGTAAACAATTGATATCAATAAATCTAATACCCAATCCTTAAATATCACTTGCATTTTACAAATTCATAAACACAAATGCTTAGAATTGATTGGAGGAAATAAAAATGGTTGTAACTCATGTCAACAATAAGAATTTCAAGGAAGAAGTGACAAATTCAAATATCCCAGTAATCATTGATT
This sequence comes from Candidatus Woesearchaeota archaeon, assembly GCA_043810355.1. Taxonomy (GTDB): domain Archaea; phylum Nanobdellota; class Nanobdellia; order Woesearchaeales; family JAGVYU01; genus JAZDHV01. Next base: position 12,264 of record JBDROB010000022.1, on the reverse strand, counting down.
TTTGGGCATCTTGGTGCGGACCTTGCCAGATGCTTGGTCCTGTTTTCGAGGAAGTCAGCTATGAATATAAGGACAAGATGAAATTTGTTAAAGTCAACACAGAAGAAGAAGAGAATCTTGCTAATAGATTCTCAATTCAAGCCCTCCCAACATTGATAATTGCAAAAAACGGGGAAGAGATTGACAGGCTTGTTGGATTCCACCAAAAAGATGATCTGAAAAAGAAAATTGATGAAATCATGACAAAGCTATCATAGCTTTAGTTTTCTCACTAGCGCTCGAAAACAAAAACAAATTCATTACATTCATAGCTTTTATTTTCTCATTACCATTCGAAAACAAAAACAAATTCATTACATTCATAGCTTTTATTTTCTCATTACCATTCGAAAACAAAAACAAATTCATTACATTCATAGCTTTAGTTTTCTCACTAGCGCTCGAAAACAAAAACAAATTCATTACATTCATAGCTTTAGTATTCTCATTACCATTCGAAAACAAAAACAAATTCATTACATTCATAGCTTTTATTTTCTCATTACCATTCGAAAACAAAAACAAATTCATTACATTCATAGCTTTTATTTTCTCATTACCATTCGAAAACAAAAACATTTATAAGTTTTAAAATTACCCTTGATATTTAGGAGTAATATGGAAGTGTGGAAACAGGATAAAAAGAGGCTAGTTGAATTTCTAGAAGAGCTCAGCAAGAGCCATGAAATAGTTGCACCTGTAAAAAAGGATTTAGTCAGATTTGAGATAATCACTGACCCAAAAGAAATTCATCTGGAAGAGAATTCATATTTTCCAGTGAAAGAGTTTTTCTTCAAAAAACATGAGACAATATTCACTTTCAATAATAACAAGATTGAGTGCCCAAAATTAGAAAACCCAAATAGAGTCTTCTTCGGATTAAGAAGATGTGACCTTAATGCTGTCAAGCATCAGGATATGGTATTTATTGATGATTCAAATGATCCGTATTACAAAGCTGCTAGAAAAGACAGCATTTTGATCGGACTTCACTGCAATACTCCTCCTTCAAAATACTGTTTTTGCGGAACTCTGAACTTAGAGGATTTCCATGATCTTATGTATTATGATAAAGGGAAACATTATTTAATTGAAGTAGGTTCTGAAATAGGTAAATCTATTATTCACAAATATAAAAAATTCTTCCAAACCTCAGATGTGACAATTGAATACAATGATAAGAAGATAAAAGGAGCTGATAGGTTAAAGACATCTGATATTGGCCCTATATATAGCCATTCAGATTGGGAAAAAGGAGCAAACATCTGCTATTCATGCTCTGCTTGCACTACCCTTTGCCCTACTTGCTATTGTTTTGAGATGCATGACAATGTTTCTCTAAAAGACCTAAAACAAGGCAAAAGATGCAGGAAATGGAGCTCTTGCCAATTGAAAGAGTTTTCCAAAGTCGCTGGAGAGCATGTGTTTAGAGACAAAAGAGTTGAACGCTTTAAGCACAGGATATATCATCAGCTTGTTTACTTCAAGGAAAAGTATGGCACTACATTATGTGTCGGCTGCGGCAGGTGCATTAAAGCCTGTCCTGTCAGGATTGATTTTGTTAAGATAATCAACGAGATTGAGAATAATGTTAAGCTTGAATAAATACCATATAATAATTAATAAAATTTGAAAAAACAAGGAAATAATAAAATACAAAAACATAAAGAGAAAACATAATAAAAAATACCAACTAAAAATGAGTGAACAAAAAGATTGTGAATATATACCAAGACCCTATAAGGTGACAGATTATGTCAGGGAGACCACTGATACATTCACGATAAAGGTGGATATGAAGATAAAGCATGATCCTGGCCAGTTTGTTCAGGTCTCAATCCCTGGGATTGGAGAAGCACCTATATCAATCTGTTCTGATTCTGAAGAATATGTCCAGCTTAATGTCAGAGAAGTTGGAAATATGACAAAAGCCTTGTCAAAAATAAAGAAAGGAGATACTCTATTGATCAGAGGACCTTATGGCAAAGGCTATCCTATGAAAGACCTCAAAGGAAAGGATGTTATAATCATTGGAGGAGGCTGTGGTGTTGCTCCTTTAAGAGGTGTTATTGAATATATTGAGAACAACCGCAAGAATTTCAAGGATGTTATCATGTTTCTCGGCTATAGGTCGCCAGATGATATTATCTTCAAGAAAGATCTTAAGGTCTGGAAAAAGAGATACAAGATTGATATGACTGTTGATGAAAATCCAAAATCAAAATTCTGTTATGACGCAAAGACAGGATTTGTTACAGAAGCTCTGAAAGAATCAAAGTTTACTTTTGAGAACAAGGTTGCTTTCCTTTGTGGACCTCCTATAATGATGAAATTCACAATCAATATTTTAAAGGGAAAAGGGCTTGATGACGACCAGATATTCATCAGCGCAGAACGGCTCATGTACTGCGGAATTGGTGTATGCTGCCACTGCATGATCCATGGCAAATACACCTGCCTTGACGGCCCTGTATTCAGGTATGATGAGATCAAGCGATTTAAGAATGATTAAAAAAAGAAAGAAAAAGAATCAATTCCGAATTCGATGTGAAAGTGCTTCCAAATCGAATTCCTAAGAAAATTTAAAAAAAATTGATATAGTTATTAATAATAAAGAGAAAAATAAAACTATTATTATAAAATGGCTAAAGAAAAAGACAAGAAATTAAAGATTGGATTTTTTGGCATCACTGGCTGTGCAGGATGCCTGCTTTCATTTATTTTCAACGAGGATGATATAGTTGACATCCTTGGTTTGATTGAGTTAAAGGCATTCCCTTTCATAAAAGAAGTGAATCCAGATGACTCTTTTGACTATGTTTTTCTAGAAGGATTGGTCGCAAACAATGAAGATTTAGAAACTTTAAATAAGCTAAGAAAAAACACAAGATTCCTAGTCTCTTTAGGTGCATGCGCTTGCACAGGATGCGTCCCTGCATATAGTCATTTTACTCTGAAGGAAAATTATGAGCACCTGGTATACAAGAAGGACAGTCGTGTCAAAGATCTTGATCCAACACCAATTGATGCTCATGTCAAAGTTGATTATTTTATCCCTGGATGCCCTCCAAGCAAGGATGAGATTATCAGATTCATAAAAGACATATTGCTTGGAAAAGAGCCAAAAAGAAATATGAATCCTGTCTGCGTTGAATGCAGACTAAATAATAATCAATGCTTATTGGATCTCCACAAACCATGTTTAGGCACAATCACTGCCGGCGGCTGTAATGCTGTCTGCATAAATGGCGGATTTGAATGTTGGGGCTGCAGAGGCTCTACTGATGACATGAATCTTGATCTTCATATTATGGAATTAAAGGCTAAAGGTTTTGATAAGAAATTTATATTAGACAGGATGCGGACATTTGTAGGATTGAAAATGCCTATGTTAGAGAGTGTTTTGAATGGCAAAGACAATAAACCTAAATCACATAACAAAGATTGAAGGCCATGCTAGCCTAGAGCTTAGCATTGACAACAATAAGGTTACAAAGTGTGAGCTTTCTTCTATTGAAGGATCAAGATATTTTGAAGGCCTTGTTGTCGGAAGAAAATATTCTGAAGCCCATGAGATGACTTCAAGAATCTGCGGAATCTGCAGCTGTGCCCATGTAATCACAGCCATATCAGCAATTGAAGATGCCTTAGGACACAAACCATCTAAGCAGACCAAAGATTTACGTATCCTATTGACTTTAGGGGAGAGGATCAGAAGTCATGCAACACATCTATATTTTCTTGCCCTCCCTGACTATTTAGGATATGAATCAGCTATTGCAATGGCTCCAAAATACAAGAATGAGATTTTGGCTGCTTTGAAAATGATGAAAATAGGCAACAAGACAGTGAAAGTTATTGGCGGAAGGGATCTTCATCCTGTTTCTGCCACAGTCGGAGGCTGGCTTAAACTGCCATCTCAAGCTCAATTGGATGAATTAAAGATAGATTTTGAATCAATCAAGGATGATGCTGTAAAGACCTGTAAATTATTCTTTTCACTGAAACAGCCAGATTTTGAGACAAAAGGAAACTTCTTTTCATTAAAAGACAATAATGCTTATGCAGTCCTTGACGGAGATTTTCATTCAAAAGATAGCTCTTTCAAAAAGTCTGAATACAAAAAATTCATATCAGAATCCCAAGAGCCTAGGTCAACAGCTAATTTTGTAGTTAAAGATGATTTCAGGTACACTGTCGGAGCCTTATCAAGGATAAACAACAACATGAGCCAGATGTCCAGCAATGCAAAAAAGATGATTGAATTGTCAAAAATTAAGTTTCCATCAAAAAATCCTTTTCACAACAATATAGCTCAGACAATTGAGCTAGTCCACTGCATTGACCATGCGATTGACATCTGTGAAAACATGAAAATCAAGCCTGAAGAACCTGCAAAGCTCAAACCTAAAGCAGGTAATGGTGTTGGCGCAATTGAAGTGCCAAGAGGGACTTTATGGCATGAATATAAATTAGACAAGGATGGAGTCATCTTGAAAGCAAATATTATCACTCCAACTGCCCAGAACCTTCTTAACATCCAAGAGGATATCAGGGATTTTGTCCCTATTATACTTGAAAAGACAAAGGATCAGGAAAAGATTGTGCTTGAGATTGAAAAGCTCATCAGAAGCTATGATCCTTGCTTTTCCTGCTCAGCTCATTTTTTAGAGGTAAAATGGACATGATAAGAATAATTAAAAAGAAAAAAAGAATAATAAATATAATAGGGGGAAAAGCCCATCATGAAATTGGATTTACCCCATATACAATTGTAGTTGCTTTAGTCGCATTTATTATATTAAAAATAGGATATTGGAGAAAAAGATGGATATAAATAAAATGAATGAGAATCAAATAGAAAAAATGAAAAAACTAAACAATATGAAAGATCTGTATGTATTCGGAAATGAGCACCTTGAATTTGATTCATTCGCAACAAAGGTTGCTGAAAGATTTGACAATGTCAATATTATTAAATGCCATTCTCCTGATATGCTGCTGAACATAGATCAGGAAAAGTTAACAATCCTTGATGTTGTAAAAAACATAAAGAATCCATTGATAATTGAGGATGTCTCTCAGATTAGGGCAAGCCATATCATGAGCCTGCATGATTTTGACTTAGGATTTTTCCTGAATCTTTTGAAAGAAGTAGGGATGGAGAAAAAAGTCAGGATTATTGGAGTCCCTCCTGAAGGGGATCCAGCAAAAATTGCAGAAAAGGTGCAAAAATGGATATAAAAAACAAAGCACTCATTTTGATATTCTTCACAGCATTAATTTCTGGTGTATCAATATTCATAAACAGTTTTGGTGTAAAAGGATTTGACTCATCTGTATTCACTTTTTCTAAAAACATTGTTGTCACAATATTTTTCTTAGCAATAATTCTAGGATTTGGCCTTTTCAAAGAACTCAAAACCCTGACTAAAAAACAATGGATCCAACTGACTGGCATAGGATTAATTGGAGGATCAATCCCATTCCTTCTATTTTTCAAAGGATTACAATTGACAACAGGAACAACTTCTGCATTCATCCACAAGACAATCTTCATCTATATCACAATATTCGCAATAATTTTCCTAAAAGAAAAGATGACCAAAGGCCTTTTCATCGGAACACTCCTGCTTTTAGCAGGCAACTTTCTCATGCTAAGACCAGACTTCACATTGTCAACAGGACATATCCTAATCCTTGCAGCAACATTATTCTGGGCTGCTGAAAACACAATAGCAAAACACACTCTGAAAAACACATCAGGAACAATTGTTGCATTTGGAAGAATGTTTTTTGGATCCTTATTCATCCTTGTATTCCTTATTTTCACAGGAAAAGCACCAATCCTTTTCTCAATGTCATTTGCACAATATGGATGGATCTTACTTACTTCAGTTTTCCTCTTATTATACATATTCTCATATTATAATGGCCTAAAACACATCAAATTAACAACAGTTGCCTGCATCCTTGCAATTGGTTCACCTATAACAACATTACTTGCTTATGCATTCAAAGGAGCCCCAATCACATTGTTTCAATCAATTGGCATACTTCTCATCATAACAGGAATAATCTCAGTTATTTGGTATGCTCACATCTCAAGATTTATATCATTTCTTCCAATTAATCATAATGAAAGGAGTTGAACTTTGCCTTAGATTTTCATATATAACCAATCTTCTTAGATACTGCGGTCCAGAGGAAGCAAATAAGCAGTTTCTCCACTATCTCAAGAGCAAGGACAATGAAGAAGAAATAACTTCAACCTTAAAAAGATTTGAAGGCCTCCTGCCTTATCTTTCTACTATTGCAAAAAAACACAATAAGCAGCCTTTTGATTATGATGTTGTTGAAGCCTACTGGATAGGCAACTCGCTTCTGGAAAATTTTAATAAAGCAGAGATGAAACAAGTAATCGACAAACTCATGGAAAGAGGACTTCCAAAATCTATTGGAGAAAAAGTAAAAGAAAAGATTCCAGACAAATCATTCCCCCATCACAGTTTCAATGTATATATTGTTGGTGTCGGCAATCTGACTGGCTCAGTTGAAGCAACCAAAGAGAATATGGAAAAATGCAGGATCAGTTCAGCAGAAGTGATAGAGATTGATAATAAGAATAACAAACTGATTGTAAAAAAAGAATCAGGGGAAAAAGAGATTGACTATCTGTCACTGATGCTTCCAGAAATTAAGATTGGAGACATTGTAGCAATCCATTGGGATTTCGCACCTTTAATTCTCACAAAAGACCAATTGAAGAATTTAGAAAAGTACACAATCAAGAATTGACAGCCTTCTTATAAAGCTCTAAAGACTCTAATGCCTCTTTCTCATCCACTTTTACCATGACAATCCCGCCTTGGACAAGGACATAATCACCTAATTCAAAGCCTTTCTCAACAATCTTCCCTGCTCTCTGCTCAACTCCATAATCGATAATAGCAGTATCTCCACCAATCTTTACAATCTTGCCAGGAACCAATAAACACATCTTCTTTATCCTCCCTTTCAGCTGATATCATCAAGCCATAAAATCAAAGGCCGAATTCATTCACATTTAGAAGCGATTGAATTCGTTCCTTATTAAAACAATTCATACCAAAACATTAATCTCATTTCACAACAATCTTCTTGACAACAACATCCTTTCCATCAATTAGTTCAGGCATCATCTGAGTGCATTCAGGGCATTCAATAACATAATGATCATGACCTCTTTCAAGTATGTTTGGATGACCCTCATAACCGCATGTGCAATTGATCACTGCAGGCTTCTCGCTCCAATTGATTTTCCAGTCAACAATCCTTTGAAATGTTTCAACAATCTCATTTCCTAAGACATGAGCAAGCTCTCCAATTTCTAAGAATACTTCATTTACATCCCCATGCTTTTTCACTTCCTTGATTATCTTGTCAACAATGACTGTTTCATGCATATTATATAGTAATATAACATGATATTTAATTGTTTTGGATAAATATTAAATAATAAGGTTTACAAAAAACATTTTTGTGTAGCAAAAATATTTAAATAGGCATCTTTGTATTTATCTTTTAATTAGAATGAGCATATCATATCAAGGATCAACTTCTGACAACTTAGAAATTAGGGTTTATGATCTTGCTCAACTATTAAGATCAACTGAAAGAAGTGACAGGAAAAAAGCTTGGAGATTGTTTGATCAAGCTCAGGCCATCTACCACTCTGCTTATCCAAAACCTGAAAGAGAGCCGAGAAAGACATTCAAATATGATCTAAAAAGTAATGCAAAATCATTGGAACGCCCAGATGATCTCTCAGATTTCTGCTATTTTGTCCCTGTGGTCGATGACCAAGCAGTTGGAATAACAATTTTTGAATTCTTTCCATATGTAAATGCAGTAGTGGTTTTTGGAAGTTACTCAGCTGTTCATGAAGATTTTAGGCAAAATGGTGTAAGCAGATTAATGTTTTCCTGTTTTGAAGAGAGGATTGCTGAATATCATAGAAGGTCTGATCTGAATATCCAAAATATGTTTGCTGAAGTTGAACAGCCTGATGGCAATGATAACATAACCAGAAATAGTATATTGCCTCACTTGCTCCATAAGTATCTTGGATTAGGGGGAGCTATTGTTTTAGATGATGATAATGTCCCAAAAATCCTCCCTTATTTCCATCCTGGTGTTATCAGGAGATCGAAGCATTATCCAAAAATTCCTCTTGTTCCAGCTTTTGCTCAATATCATAAAAATAAGCCAAAAAGGATTGAAGTTGAGCCTGGAACAGTTGTTGTTGATGGTGTAATTCCTGACCCAAGCAGATTGCCAAAATTAGATTTATGCGATACTTATAACACAATAAAAGTGGTTCTTGAGCATTATCTTAGGTTCAAGCATGTCCATAATCCAGAACAGGTTGACAAAATAAAGGCAAAGGTTGCAAAAGCCCTTGAAAAGAAGAGAGCATATCTTATCCCTCTTGAAGATACAAAAGGATTGGAATTTGCATAGATTAATTAAGATAAAATATATTAAAAAATTGAAAAAATTATCATTCTAATTATATAAGCCAAAACATAGATTTAATCCAAAGAATCCAAGTTCACAGCTAATTCTGCTTCCCAGATCATTTCTGGAAAACTCTTTAGCATATTTTTTACATATAATTTCCTTTCATCATATTTTTTCTGGTCTTTTGCCTCAAACTTAACAGTTATATAAGGCCCATTCTGTGAATACCTGAATATCATCATCCCATCCTTGAAATCTGCTCTTGTCCCATCATCTCCTGGAATTACAGTATCATCAGTGATCTTTGCATCAGGAAAGTCTTTTTTGAATTTCTTGGATAATTCTTTTATAACCTTAACCTTTTTTTCATCTGGACAACCAATCTTTATTTCAGGTGATGAGATATATTTTGGAAATGACTCATACAATTCGCTTAACGAAGAATCTTTCTCTGATATATATTCTAAGACTCTCAATGCTGCATATGAACCATCATCATGACCATATGCATTGTCATTGAAAAAGAAATGTCCTGAAAGTTCTCCTCCAAATACAGCACCTTCATTTGCAATCTTTGATTTGATAAAAGCATGGCCAGTAAGCCACATGATTGGGATGCCTCCATTTTTTTCTACAACTTTTGTCACAACCTGAGAACATAATGTATTGTGGATTATCTTTGATCCTGGAAATCTTTCCAATATTTCCTGCGCAAATATCGCGACTAGAACATCATTCCATAATATTCTTCCTTTTTCATCAACAATACCTAACCTGTCTCCATCTCCGTCAAATGCCAATCCAAGATCTGATTTTTCCTTCAGAACCTCTTTTGCAAGCGCTTCCATAAACTCTGTTCCAGTAGGATCTGGTGTTCCGTCAGGGAAATGCCCATCAGGTTTTGCTCTTAAGCTTACTACTTCACATCCTGATCTCTTCAATAATTCTGGCACATATATTCCAGGTGTGCCATGCCTAAAATCTACAACTACCTTGAATTTCTTTTTTAATCTGATTCTTTTTAAGACATCATTAAAATAATCTTCTTTAACATCTGCTTTTGTGACTTTTCCTTTTTCATCTGATTTATAGTATTTTTCAGTTTCAATAGTTTTCCTGATTTCCTGAACCTCTTCAGTTTCAGTTGTCCTTGAGAATCCAGTGGCGAGTTTAAAGCCATTGAATTTTGAAGGATTGTGTGATGCAGTTATCATCACTCCCCCATTTGATTGAAACCTGTATTGGGAATAATACATCATCTGTGTCATTACCATTCCAATGTCTATGACATCTATTCCCATCTCAGTCAGCCCTTTGATTATTCTCTTTTGATATTTTTCTCCAGTGACCCTGCAATCCCTTCCAACAACTGATTGTCTTATTTTTCTTCTTCTTAAGAACGTCCCATAAGCTTTTCCAACTGCTTCTACAACATCTTCATTTAGGTCCTCACCATCAATTCCACGGATGTCATAGTTTCTGAACATAAAAGGATTGACTTTCATTATTATCATCTCTTTAATTGGTATATAAAGTAAAAAATCATGCTTATATAAACTTTTTGGGTATTATGAACCGCTCCTCGTAAATATTACTTGTATCATTGTATTTATTCTATCAAAAACTTTTTATAATGACATTCATTTCTTAAGGACACTAAATGGCAAAGTTCATCAATATTCCAGGAAATGTTTACAACAAGTATACTAGCAAGAATCTGATAGTCAAATTGCTCATGGAAAGGTTTTATGGCGACTTCTCATCTTTGCTAAAGAGAACAAATGCAAAAAATGTCATTGAAGTCGGATGTGGTGAAGGATACATAACAAAATACCTCAAAGACAACAACAATATTGATATCATCGGCATTGACCTTGAAGAGAGTATTATTGAAAAAGCAAAAGAGCTCCACCCTGACATGAAATTTTTTATCGGCAACATCTATCAGACCAATTTCCCAGACAGTTCATTTGACTGTGTGATTGCAAGCGAAGTCCTTGAACATCTGGAAGACCCTATAAGAGCTATTGTGGAGATGAAAAGGATCTCAAAAGGATTCTGCTTGTTCAGCGTCCCAAATGAGCCTTTTTTCAGGATGGCTAACATTGCCAGGCTCAAATATCTCAATCGCCTCGGCAACACTCCTGGCCACATCCAGAACTGGACAAAATCTAAGTTCAAAACTCTCTTAAAGAAACATTTTCAAAAAGTCACAATAAAGACATCAAATGTCTGGACTATTGCTTTGTGTGAGAAATGACCTCCCCTCTCAGATCATATTTAGTAATATCTATTATCCTTACCCTTAGTTTCTGTCCAATCTTACAATCTCCATGGACAATCACTGGCTTATATGTATAATTCCTTCCTATCATTGTGTTTGTCCCTTCTCTCCCTTTCTCATCAATAAATATGATTCCTTCCCAATTCTTCCATTTCTTGTTCTGCTCATATGCAATATATTCATAAATCTGGGTCATCTTAAGGGATCTTTCTTTAATCAGAATGCCTTCCACCTTTTCCCCATATCTATTTGCCTTTGTCCCTTCTCTTTCTTTATATCTTGAGATATTAAGTGCATCTGGCCTGACTTCTTTAATCAATCTTATGCTTTCCTGAAATTGCTCCTCTGTCTCTCCTGGAAATCCGACAATGATGTCTGTTATAAATGTCAGTTCAGGAATTGCCTTTCTAAACTCTTCAATTATGTTCTTAAAATCATCAACACTATAATTCCTGTCCATCTTTCCTAGAATCTCATCTGATCCAGATTGGACTGGAACATGGAGAAACTTGAAGACTTTTTTATCCCTGAATATTTCAATCATTTCTGGTATCATCTCTTTTAGAAAAGTCGGATTCATCATCCCTATTCTTACAATAAAATCCCCATTTACACCAATAACTTTCCTTAGCAATTCAGGCAGCTTTAACTTTCCTTTTATATCAGCTTCATTCTTGCCTATTTTATCTAATCCATAATTGCCATTATCCTGTGAAGTTATCCATATCTCTTTGCAGCCATCATTGACACACTTCTCAACCTCTTTGACAATAATATCTTCTGGATAACTGATCAATTTACCTTTGACCATTATCACACTGCAATAAGCGCAATATTGGTTACAACCAGAACTTATAGGTACAATTCCAATAAAAGGATTGATTCTTTTCTTTGGTTTATTTATCTTTACTTCAATTTCTTTGGCTTTTCCCAAAGTTTCAACAGGATTATCATTTAGCGCTTCTTCAACAACTTCTTTTATATCCATGATATTGTGTGTAGAGATCAAGCTAACCTCTTCATTGATTTCCCTTATCTCAGGAATAATTTTCTTTGTGATGCATCCTGCAACAATCAATTTTTTTAAAGGATAATTCTCTTTCATCTCCCTTATTGTCCTTAACCCTTTCACCTCTCCTTTGACAGTGCAGATATTCACTATTATCAGATCAGCATTTTCAGGCTCATCTACTATCTTGAACCCATTCTTTTCAAGGACTCCTGCCATCACTTCTGACTCAGAGATATTAGTGCTGCACCCATGAGTCTTTATATAGATTTTTTCCATATGAATAATAGATATAACTTTAATTATAAAGATTATGTAAATATGAATTAAAATACAGGTTATTCAATTAAATCAATTAAATCAATTAAATCAATTAAATCAATTAAATCAATTAAATCAATTAAATCAATTAAATCAATTAAATCAATTA
>JBDROB010000021.1:0-22388 GCA_043810355.1 Candidatus Woesearchaeota archaeon | reverse complement strand
CACGGCAAGATATGAAGTGCAGGTACAAGAATCATCAAAGCAAAGTCATCTTTGTCCATTCCATAAGCTTGGCACAACAAATCAGGACTTACATGAGATACAAAATAATAAGGATTATTAGTTTAATTTCGCACCAACCCCCCATCAACAAATAAGTTTAAATACTAATCCTCATTCTAAATCCTTGATGTTAGCAAAATCAAGTGATATAACAATGATAAGAAAGATTTTGCCAGCCATGATTCTATCAATCATTATAATTATTGCATAAGCAGCTTTTAGTGTATCTAAAGCTGCACAAAAAAATGATAGATATAGGGCTAACATTAACATTAAACCAAACAATTTAAGGTGAAGGTGAATGAATTTGACAGAAATATTAGATTCCACATTAAGGGATGGAGAACAGACACCAGGTGTGAACTTCAATACAAAAGACACATTAGAGATTGCGAAAAGGCTGATTGAGGTTGCTGGATGTGATTCAATAGAGATAGCATCAACACAGACTTCTCCTGCTGAATACAGGTCTGCAAAAGCAGTCTGTGATTGGGCAAGGCCTCTTGGATATCTGGACAGGATAGAGATATTATGCTTTTTGAATGAGAGCAGTGTTGATTGGGCAGAAGAAGTTGGATGCAGGACAATAAACCTTTTGGCAAAAGGTTCAAAAAGGCATTCAAGTGTTCAGTTTAACGGCACGCCTGAAGAGCATATTTCAAGGGCATCACAAACTGCAAAATATGCTATTGATAAAGGCATCAGTGTAAATGCCTATCTTGAGGATTGGTCAGGTGGCATGCTCAATAGTGATTATGGTAGATCTGATTCCTATGTAAATAAGATGGTTCAATCATTGAAAGAACAGGGAGCAAACAGGATTATGCTTGCAGATACATTAGGAATCCTTGTTCCAGAAGAGGTTGAAGAATTTATCAGCTATATGGTAAGGACATTTCCAGATATAATTTTTGATTTTCATAGCCATAATGATCTTGGATGTGCAGTTGATAATAGTGTTGCTGCAGTCAAAGCAGGTGTTATTAGGGTTCACACTACAGTAAATGGAATAGGAGAAAGGGCTGGTAACACAGATCTTTCACAGCTTGCAGTAAGATTGGCAAAAAAAACAGAAGAATACAGGACAAAGATAGACTTGAAGTCATTACATAATCTCAGCATCTTGGTTGATGTTCTGTCTGGTGTTGATGTGGCTGCAAATGCACCAATAATTGGAAGAAATGCTTTTACCCAGGATTGCGGTGTTCATGCACATGGAGATTCAAAAGGCGGTCTTTATGAAGGTCTGCTCAGTCCAGAAGAGGTCGGGAGAGTCCGTGAATATGGTCTTGACAAGCACGCTGGCAATGCTTCTATCTATCAGAATATGAGAAAACTAGGGATTGATATAACTCTTGAAAAGGATCAAGTATCACATCTTTTAGGAAAAATCAAGGATATTTCTGATCAAGGATTTTATCTTGATGCATATGATCTTCCAATCTTGATTGAAGATGAATTTGGAATAAAAGTTTGTAAAGTAAGAGTCATTGATTATAAAGAAACCCATCTGGAAAAAGGAGAGGATCCAAGAGCTGTAGTAAAACTGAGAGTCAATGGAATCGAATATGAGAGGGAAGGTACTGGAAAAGGTCCTTTTGACGCATTTATGCATGCAGTTGGAGGGATCTGCCAGTCACTTGGCAAGCCTATCCCTACATTGAGAAAATACAGGCAGAAATCACGTCCTGGACAGGAGACAGAATCTTTTGTAGAGACCTATATTGTTTGGGATGATGGAGCCAGGTATTTTGAGACAATCGGCTCATCAAGAAACCAGATTGAGTCTGAGATAAAAGCAGCTGAAAAGATGCTTAACAGGAATGGTTTCTGACTTTTTTTTACTTTCCTTTCTCTTCCCAGCTTTTATTGACTTTCTCAATTATTTTTGTCAATTCAGGTTCAAGTACCTTATTCCAGAACTTCAGAGAATCATCAATGAATTTTGCTTCCTCATCCTTTTTCTTGTTTAAGCCTATAAGTGTGTTCCTGCTGCTATAAGCCAGTGTCTTGTTCATAAGTTTTATCAGATCCTCTTTTTCTTTATCATCAAATACACTATTCTCAGTCATGTTTATCATTGAGCTTGGATTTGGCATAATAATACTATGGATATAGCCGCCCCAGCTCATGAACAAGTCAACAATCCTTCTGCATACAACTCTGGATAGCCTATTGCTTACATAGCCTTCTTTTAGAATATGGTCTTTTATGAAAAATATTCTGTCAAGCTCATCTAGATTAGATTTAAATCCTAATTCTTTCTTTATTTTCTCAAACTCTTTTTCAAATTCTTGCATTAATTCTTTGTTTGCCATTCTATCACCATTTGTCTTGTATAAAGAATTAAAATGATATTTATTTTATAAAACTATTCAATATATGAATCTAATTCATTCTATTTCATAAAAAGCCTTTCTCTAGAAAATAGATGATAGTCACAACAGCGAAAAATGACAGATATCCTATTGCCAGTGCCAAGACTGATCTCTTTATACCTATTTTTTGATAAACATTTAATCCAATAACACCTAAAACAAAGAAATGAGCCATCTTCAGGATCTGCAAGAAATTCATTGTATAATATGTTATAGTATCGCTGAATCCGTAATTCAAAATTAATATATTTATCAGAGAATACATAGCCTTTATAGATTCATATAATAAAAAAACGATTAATGCATATGATAAAGGTAAAAATGAATTTACAGATTTTGTCTTTATCTTAAATATTTGTACAACAATTATTACAGCTATAAAAATAATAAATATGAACAATAGCATTTGTAATAAATTTGAAAGAGTGTACTCATTAATTATTGAAGTGGCATAATTAAAAGTACTAAATAACCTATAAAGATGGGAGATACCAATAAATATTATTATATAAATTGTGATTAAGAAAAAGACCCAAAACTTGATAATATTGTATTTTTTCTTCTTGAGTCTTTTAAAAGTCTCTTTTGGATGATACAACACTCCTTTTATTATATCCCAATATATCATATTCTAAAATATATTTTCTTTATTTATAATTATTTCGGTATTTTTCCTTTTATTCTTAATCTTGCTATGTTTATCATTCTTAATACATCTTATTCAATAAATATATCCATATGAGATATCAACTTATCTTATTCCATAAATCTTATAAATAATCAAATATTACTTTTAGGAAAATGGTAAACCCTAGTTTAGCTGTAAAAGCATTCATCCTGAATGATAAGGATGAGATCTTGCTGATCAAAAGAGTGTCAAATGATATCCATGCTCCTAGTGTCTGGGAGATTCCTGGTGGCCGCCTTGATCCTGGAGAGAATCCTTTTGAAGGCCTGAAGAGAGAGACAAAGGAAGAGACTGGATTAGAGATTGACATAAAGCATCCTATCCAGGTTGATCATTTCACAAGGGATGATGGCCAGATCATAACCATGGTCATCTTCTTATGCAATCCTCTGACCAATTCAGTTAAATTGAGCAAAGAGCACACTGATTTTGAATGGTCTGATTTAGGCACTGCCAAATCAAAGGTTCACCCTGCATTTAAGAGAATAATTGAGCATTATGAATCTAATTTCCGATAAACTTACTTTTTCACCCAATTTCCTATAGCTTTTCTTCTTTGCCAAGCATGACCACGGCTTTCATGATGATATCCCTTACCATTTATCTCAAAATATTTGCTAACAGTTTGATCAAGATCTGCCTGACTGAATCCAATATCAATGCAATGGACATTAGGTCTTTTCTCTAATCCAATATCCGCAACCTTTCTTGCAGAATAAAAAGGTACAAAAATCAGGACACCGCATTCATCTTGCCCAGATATTATCCTTCCTACTTTTTTTAGATGCAGAATCTCATCTCTGACTCCATTTAGTTTTCTTTCTTCAATCCTTACAACATAAGGAAGTGTTGCTGTTGTGAGAAAATAATTAAATCTTAAAGATCTAAGACTAGAATCTGCAGAATTTGTGACATAGAAAACATTATTTCTTTTTATGCAAGTGTAAGTCTCTATTATTCTTTCATCATTTGGATGTTGTCTTTCAATCCTACCTTCAGGAACACTTTCTATCTGGACTCCTTCAGAATAACATAGCCATCTCTCCACTAATTCTTGGACTATCCTTAACCTTAGTTTTTTCCTTGATTGAGAAGAAGTATCAAATTCTCCAATTTCTTCAAGACAGACAGAATCAAGTCCAATTTCATTTCTTCTTCTTGTTAGTCTCAAGGTATCTGCAATATTACTCATACTATTGTGATTAATTGCCTGTTTAAAAAGATTTTCTTTACTGAAATGATTATATAGTAATAGGTAGAAAATATATTATCATTATCTCATATTTAAATAGATAAGAATTATTCAAGAATACATCCCAATCCTTTCTCTTGTGCCTTTGCCGCTTATTCCAACATATTTTTTAGGAGTCTGTCTTAGATAATCTCTTATATCAAATCCCTTCCCAGAACTAACATTTTCTCCATAACCATCCAACTCAAAGAATTTCTCAAAATCTATCCAAGTAAACCAAATACCTTTTTTCTTATATTTTTTCTTTGCCAATAACACTGCTCTTGACAATATATGCTCACCTACAATCTCATAGTCCTCAAGCTCTTTTTCCATTTTTCTAGAAAAATCAACAACATCCTCGTGAAAAGGCATATTCTCTTTCTCAAGCCTCTGCCTTGATGACCCTACAAACATATAGCCCTTTGCCTCGACAAAATCAGGATCACCTTTCTTGATCAATTTCACATACTCAGGAATATTGTCCATATTCATTCCTTTTATCATTGTCAGCCTGATGCATGTCCTTGATTTTTTATCAGCCAAATATCCAAGACTCTTTTCTAATCTTTTCCAATAGTCTGAAAACAATGGCTTGTCAATTTTCTTCATCAACTCTTTTGTCGGAGCATCAACACTGACATAGAGTTGTGTAACTGGTCTTAAATCCTTCAATTGGTCAGGATATTGTCCGTTTGTTACTAAAAATGTGGAAATCTTCTTTTTGTGCAGCAAAGAAATCAATTCATTGATTTTAGGATAGATGATTGGTTCTCCTGTAAGGGACAGTGCAGCATGCTTCACTTCATGTGAATCGCCGAATATTTTCATTATTGTGTTTTTCCATCCTTTGTAACCTTCAAGCAACTTTTTTTGGGCAAAAAGGCCTCCCTCAATAATTGATTCAGGGTCATCAATATCTTCTTTCCATTCTTTAGACACAGGCTCTTTAAATCCTCTCCAACAAAACACACACCTATTAGCGCAGCTCAAGCTTGTTGTCATCTGCATACACTGGCTTGAATTGATCCCATAAAATGAGTGCTTATAGCAGGCACCCTCTCCCCTTATCATCTTTTTAGTCCATCCGCATATCTTGATGGCGCTGTGGCTTCCTATTATCCTGTACTGCTGCTTTTCAAGCTCTTGTCTTGCTGATTCTGGTAGCATATGATAAAGGATTAGAATTTGGATTAAAAAGGTTACGGAATTATTGATATATAAAATTCCATTTGATAAATAAAACTGCGATATTATAGCAAAATTTATTATATTATACGCATATTTTATAAAAATGAACATAAAATTGAGGAAAATCAGGTTTTTGCATGTTTTTATTATTGCTGTATTCGAATTTTCAGCGCTTTTCTTCATAAAGCTAGTTGATGTAGACACAACCATAAACCAGCCAATAAAAAATGGATTAGGGGGCATTATTGTGGGTTTTTTCTCTGCATTGATTGTTATAGTCATCCTCAACCTTATTCTTGAAAGATTTCATTTGACTTTAGGAAGGGAGAGGATCAGAAAAATATCAATCCTGCCTCCCTCAATCTTCAATGCTGTCTTGCTGGCAATTCTTTTCTTTATCGAGTCATTCACAGCAGAAATCAAAATTTGGAATATAATCTTTGGAAATGCAATAGTAGGATTAGTCACAACCCCTCTTTCAATTCTAATCACACTTTTAATCTACAATCACATCAATCTGAAGATATCAATCCCTACATTAAAAATAAAAAAGATTGGGATCTGGGGAATAGTGATTACAGCAGGAATCTATGAGATGATTGCCCTCCCTCTGATGGCAACTTTGCCAGAATATATTGTATTAGGGTTTGATGCACTATCATTTGCTTTAGTCGGATTTGCAGCTGGAATTGTGGGCGGAATGGCTGCAATGATTGCCTATAACATATTCCTAAGAGAAACAATTTATATTAATATTGAGAAGATCAAGGATTATAAACTGTATTGATTTCTGCATCAGATCATGTTAATCAGGATCACGGACTCCTCTTACCTTTTCTTCAAGATCATCTGATTTGAAATAGACATTCAAGGCTTTACCTCTCCTACCTACAAATAATTCTATATCACCCATTTCCATATTTGCATTCCCAGTTTTTTTGTCAAAATGAGCCATCCTTGCATATACAAAATGATCAGCATCACCCATAAAAAAGAATTCAGGTCTGGAATAGTGAGGCGGTGTCACAATCTTTTTGCCTAAGACAAGAGCAGAACCATATTCTATAAATCCTATCCTCTTGTATCCTTCTAATGAAAAATCTTGTATTCTTAACTCACCATTCCTTATAGGGACATATTGGTATCTCAGCCAATTATAGGTTGTCCCATCAATGATCCTGAAAACTTTGGGTTTTTCCTTTGTTCTATCTAAAATTATTTCATTAGCAGGATCTGTTATTTTTCGCAATTGATGTGATCTTCCAAGTGGAGAGTGCCTGTAGGGATTTATATCTTTCATAATTCAGCCAACGATAACCCTATTTTAAAATATATCGAAATTCCAGAATATACAATTGACTATTACCAAAAGCTTTATATGTCATTAGTTTTCCATTTATTCAATGCCAAGACTCTACAAATACATGCCAAAGGATTTCAGGGATATTGATGTCATTCCTATCCATATGGATCTTGAGTTTGATGTTTATGAAAAACATACTCATGTAATCTCAAGATTTAAGTTAAAGAACAAGGATAAATCTTTAAGATCCTTGGAATTAGATGCAAAAAACCTTGAAATTCAAGAAATTTCATGTGATCTCTGTGCAATAACCTATAATTACAAAAAAAAGCTAAACAAGATAATAATAAAATTCAAGAAGCAGGTACCCAAATACAAGGAGTTTACTATCAAGACAGTCTCTATCTGTCGACCTTCCAAATATATACTTGAAGGATTATATTACGATGTCACTCCAAAAGGATGCCCTCCTCAGATGATCACCCAATGCGAGATGTGGGGATTTCAGAGGATTGTCCCTTGCATTGATGATATGATTGCAAAATGCACTTATCGGACAAAGATCACTGCTGACAACAGATACACACATATATTGACCAATGGCGATATAGTCCAGCCAAGGAAATTATTGTCAAATGGTAGGGCGCAGATTATCTATGACAACACAAAGACTCCTATGGCACCTTATCTTTTCTTCCTTGGAGTAGGATGCTATGATGAGTACAAGAAAGAATTTGAGTATCCTGATGGGGACAAGTTCATGCTCAAGCTATTGCTTCCTCCTGGATCTGACAAGGTCAGGGCACAGAGAGCATTAGATATCTTGTATGACGGAGTCATGTGGATCAATCTTTTTACTGGTCCAGAGACTTATTCTCAGATAGATAGGAAAGAAAAGGCTCTTGAATTGACTAAGAAAAGGGATATGCTGAAATCTAAAAGAGATTCTAATTCCTTGAAAAAGCTTGAAGTGATCAGAAGGGAATTAAAAAGATTAGTCAATCACATGAAGCTTGGATACAAGTATACAGGTGATATCTATAGGGAGATTGGCATGTCTAACACTTCTTTTGGTGGAATGGAGAATGTAGGCAACACCACAATAACGACTAACAGGATTATTCCTTTCAAGGAGATGACTGATCCTGCTTTTGAATACATGATCAGGGTGAAGATCCATGAGTTTTACCATAATATAAACGGCTCAGAGGTTACAGGAAAAGATCCTTTCCAGCTTTGGCTGAATGAGGCTGTCACAGTGTTTATTGATGAGGATTATCATGTTAGGCTGATGGGAGAGGATTATGTCCGACTCAACAGGCTCCATGATATTATCCTTCCTGGAGGTGTGTTCAGCAAGGATTCAGGTGCAACAACAATGCCTATCATTCCTGAAGGTTTTAGTGACCCTAATGAATTGATTTCTTCTGTAACCTATGTAAAATCTCCTGAATTTGTCAGGATGATTGAGACATTGATGGGCAAGGAGAATTTTGTAAAAGCTCTTAATAATTTTCATTCCAAGTTTGCACACAAGAATGCTGTCAGTGATGACTGGATTGATGCAATGGAAGAAATATCTGGCCTATCATTGAAAAGGATGGCAAATGTCTGGCTTAACCAGACTGGTTATCCAAAAGTCCATGTCAGGACAGTCTATGACAACGAGGAAAAAAGGTTTAAGATTTATCTAAGGCAAAGTGGTTTTAAGAAAGGCATGCATTGGGAGTTTCCCTTTGTTGCAGCATTAGTTGATCAAGACGGAAATGATATCAAGCAAAAGACAACAAGGATCACTGAAATAAAACAGACAATAGTATTTGAAAATGTTGGCAGGCCAGCATTTTTATCATTGAACAGGCACTTATCTTTTTATGGTAAATTGATTTATGACCAAGTATCCATCCCTGAGCTCATGATCCAGGTGAAGAAAGATTCTGACATAATCAACAGGTATATGGCTTTTTACAAATTGATGGACATGGAAAAGATGTCTCTGCTCAGGGATCCTAAAAAAGATGTCAGCAGATCGATTGTCGACCTTTATTTCTCATTGTTATCTGATAAAGAACTGACTGATTCTGTAGGAGGCATGATGCTTCCAGTCTCTGAATCTGTTGAAGATGAGAATTATGCTTATAGATACAAGGAACTTTACGAAGTCAGGAAAAAGATACTCACAGCTGTTGCAAGAAAATACAAGAAAAAGATACTTGACCTATACAAGGAATATAATAAGAAAATATCCATCGGCACTTATCTGGAAAAAGAGCTTAAGGATATCAAGATAAGGCAGGTCAAGAATATCTGCTTAGGACTATTATCAAATCTTGATAACAGTGAAGTCCATAGATTGATTAAAAGACAGCTTGATTCTGCAGATAATGCTACAGACAGGGTTGCATCCTTTAATTATTACTTAAACAGTTCTGTAAAAGACAAGCTTAAGGTTCTTGACAAATATGAGGATGAGGCAAAGAAGAGCCCTGTTTCATTTGAGACTTTTCTTGCTGTTGTTGCACGGAATGACAGTGATGATGCCCTTGACATAATCAAGAGGGTTGAGAGATCTGAGGATTTTGACATCAATCAGGCCAATAACCAGAGAGCATTATATAATGTCTTTGCGAGGAACAAGAAAAAATCCCTTTTGACGTCTGAAGGAAGGGCTTTTCTCAAGGGGGCTTTAATAAAACTGGCACCTCTGAATGAATACTCATGCATTAATATACTTGATTCCTTCAATGAGCTGGATCATCTTGAAGAAAAGCATCAGGTTCCTTTGGTCAAACTGCTTTTGGATGTAATGGATAAGGTTGACAAGGATGAATATCCTAGTGTCTACAATACAACCCGAAGAATTCTGAAGAAATCCCCTAAAGCAATCAGAGCCTATCAGAAAAAAAGTTGCAAAAAGGTCAGGGTTTGATTTATAACTATTCTTTTAAGAAATTTTGATGTTAAAAGGTGCCAAACCTGTTAAGGAGCTAGTAAACATCATCATGATGTCTCATTCTCCAGAAATATATTATATTCTTCTCCTTATTCACCTTGAATAATAAAACAAAACTTTTGTCCAGATGTACTCTTTTATAATCTTTTAGACCCTGCCTGCAATTCTTATACCTGTCTACTGTAATATTATCATTATTAATGATTTCCTTAATCTTATTATTCAGGATTCTTACTCTGATTTTGTCTTTTTTGGACAGCTTTCTAATCAAAATCTTTAGTTCGTCTGAAATATCAAAATCAAACATCAAAAGCACCTATTCGATCCCACATAACTTGTCCAATTCTGTTATAGACATCTTTTTCTTAAAGTTATGCTTCTTCTCCCACTTTTCACAATCAGTTACCATCTCTTTGATTACTTCTTCTTTAACCTCCTTTTCAACAAATTCATCTCCATAAATCTCTGCGAATTTGTCCAAAGCTTCAGCTTTGTCTTTTAATCCAAACTTTTCCTTAATCACGCCTAAAACTCTAGTGGTATATTCATTAACAGTTATGCTCATTGAAGTCATTTTAAATCACCTTATATTATGTTATATCATCTGGTATCAGGTTATATTATATAAATCTTTTGGTGCCAAAAGGCCATTTAATTTAGCCAGATACATTAGTGCAGGCAACTGATTAAACATAATCTTTAACATATAAGTAATAATTATATATAGTATATTGCTTCTTTAAGTGAATATAACCTTAATTGGACATAACTTTAAATGGATATATTTATCAATTTTTAACACTATTATTCAATAACACAGCTGATTAATAATAAAATGAGGTAATCAAAATGAAGAATATAAATGAATTTAGGAATCCAGAATATGAAATTGATGAAGTCTTTCTTAAAAGATGGTCTCCTAGGGCATTCAAGCCAGAGCCAATAACAGAAGATGAATTGATGACTATCTTTGAGGCAGGCAAATGGGCTGCTTCTTCATACAATCATCAGCCTTGGCGATTCATCTATGCAATGAGAGACACTCCAGAATGGGATAGACTGTTAAATCTTTTGGCAGAGCCAAACCAGATCTGGGCAAAGAATGCTTCTGCATTGGTAGTGATCATATCGCAAAGAAATTTTGAGTTCAACAATTCTCCCAACAAGACTCATGGATTTTCATCTGGAACTGCTTTTGGCAATCTCTCAATCCAAGCAACAATGATGGGGTTATATATTCATGGAATGGTTGGTTTTGATTATGGCAAAGCTAGAGAAGACTTGGGAGTGCCTGAAGATTTTGAAGTCATGGCTATGTTTGCTGTCGGCAAGATCGGGAATAAAGAGGATCTTCCTGAAGATTATCAGAAGATGGAGTTTCCAAGTGACAGGAAAAAGTTAAAGGAACTGGTCTTTGAAGGCGAATTTAGACTGAATTAATAATTTAATTAGAAAATTTTAAATACTATTGGATGTAATTTCATGATATGGAAAAGAGGTTTAAGTTACCAATCCTATTGGTCATTATATTGATTTTTTCTGCAGTAGTAATCGCAGATAAAGTCGATATTAAAGGTTCTATCAAAGATAATGAAGCCTGTGACAAAGCTCCTCTAGCCCTGTCAATATGGTGTCCTATCTGTCTTCAGAAATGTGATGTCAATAAACATAATCCTGATTATTTTATATTTACATATGATAATCTGACAATGGAGCATAGCTGCACATGCAATTTCTATGGGGATCTGGAAGAGGATCTTGATGAATGTTTCAAAGAGCTTTTAGGTGACAGGATAGACAAGGATGTCACAGATATGAGATTTGATGACAGCCCGCTTTCAAATGTTTATAATCAAGAGTCTGTGGATAGGTTAAATGGAGAATACAATCTTAATATGCCTGAATGGGGGAAAAGATTAATTGTAGATCCAGCATATGAGGATTCAGATTGGGGTGAATTTTCAAGGTTCCTTTTACCAAAGATTGGAGATGTGTTCACCTATGATGAGCCTGAAACAAAATCCTTTTTTGAAAAGACAGATGCTGTTCAAGGCACTCAAGTTGAGAAGATACCTATCCTGTATGAAATGGTCACTGATGCATTGCCACAATACAGGTATGCTGGCAGTAAAGATATGTGCTATTCTTTTGAAGAAATGCTATCAAATAAGAGAGGCATATGCAAAGAGCAAACAATACTTCTTAAGACAGTGCTTGAAAGGCATGGCATTCATGCAGAGACTGCCACTACTAATAAACATGTATGGATCAGAGTCAGGATTGATCAAAAAGGCTCTGCCTGTGATGGAAAATGGATTGATCTGGATCCAACATGGTATAAATCATTTGTTCCATTAGAAATCAGGAATTGAAAAAAGAAAAAATGAAGAAACAAATAATAACAATAACAATAGTCCTTTCATTATTTATAATGACCTTTGTCTATTCAGATGATTTATTGCATTACACAAATCCAGTGTTTGACTTTGATTATGAACCAACATGGGAGCATGTGATGGGAGGTAACCTGACTCTTTACACCCAGGAAAGTGACCTTATTTTTTCAAATGATGATAAAAAGACTATTGTTTTTATCTCTATCCTGGATGAAAAAGATTTTCAAGAGTTCGGTAATCCAGACAATATGCCATTTGTCAATATCATTTCTGAATACAAATCAGAATTGTTTGGCATTCCTGCCAGAAAATATAAGTTCATCATTGACGAGGATGATTTCACAGGTCTTGGAGAAGTGATAATCTCTGATGTCAGCAACAATAACTTTTACAGATTAACCTTATTATCTGAAGAGGAATTTTACCCATCTTTTATAATCAATGGCGAGGAAATAAGTGAGATTGAGGTTGAGAAAGGAACATTTGATGATGAACCTCTACAAGAAGAGAAAAATGGTTTCTTTTCATGGCTTTTTGGATTGATTAAGTCAGTAATATCATCTATTGCTTGAACTAAAGAACCACCAGTCAAAAGCTGGATGGAGAATTCTGACATTTTAATAGGTATATTCAATAAAAATTAGTTTATCCTATTAAACATAGTATTTATAATATAATTTTACTCTTAATATCAATATAATGAAAATCTCAGCTATATTATTGATGATATCAGCATTATTCTTGATTAGTTGTCAATCTGGAATTGATGATGGATCTGATGGTAATATGGTCGGAGATGATTTTGGAAATGATCAGATATCTGACCAAAACATTGAATTAAGTGAATTAGGTGATGATGAAATGAAATACGAAAAAGCGACATTTGCAGGAGGATGCTTCTGGTGTATGGAATCAGTCTTTGAGCATGTTGATGGAATCAAAGAAGTAGTCTCAGGATTTTCAGGTGGAGAATTAGAGAATCCAACTTACAATCAAGTCTCATCAGGATCAACAAGCCATATTGAATCAATCCAGATAACTTATGACCCTTCAAAGGTTACATATCAGCAATTGCTGAATACATTCTGGATGCAGATTAATCCAACTGATGATGGAGGTCAATATGTTGACAGGGGTCATCAATATACTTCTGCTATCTTTTATCATAATGAAGAGCAGAAGAGACTGGCAGAAGAGTCTAAGGAAAGATTGGATAAGTCTGGCAGATATGACAAGCCTATTGTGACTCCAATAAGGATGTTTGAGGCTTTTTATCCTGCAGAAGAATATCATCAGGATTATTACAAGAAAAGCCCGATAAAATATAAATTCTATAGATTTAATTCTGGAAGAGACCAATACCTTAAGTCAGTTTGGGGTGATGAGACATTAGATTTATTTCCAGATAATGAAGGTTCAGAACAGCAAGAAGTGTTTGTAAAACCTTCTGAAGATGAGTTAAAAGAGATGTTAACCCCAATTCAATTTAAAGTAACACAAAAAGATGGAACAGAACGAGCTTTTGAGAATGAATATTGGGATAATAAGGAAGAAGGGATCTATGTTGACATTATATCAGGTGAGCCATTATTCTCTTCTATTGACAAGTTTGATTCTGGAACAGGATGGCCGAGTTTTACAAAACCGATTGATCAAGATAATGTAGTCCAAAAGGAAGATAGAAGATTTTTATCGGTTAGGACTGAGATAAGAAGCAAGGATGGTGACAACCATCTAGGCCATTTATTTGATGATGGTCCAGAGCCTACAGGAATGAGATATTGCATGAATTCTGCCGCTCTTAGGTTTATTCCAAAACAAGACCTTGAGAAAGAGGGTTATGGAGAATATCTTGAACTTTTTGACTAAAAAGATTTTATTAAACATACACATTTTTAAATCTAAAAGCGTTCTCAAGTATAATGGCAATAATGTATATCGGAAGAAAAGCAATCTTATTTTGTTATATTCCTAATAACACAGGTACAAATGTTATTTCTCTTGAAGATTACGATAGTGCCTTGGAGAAATTACCGGATATTGATAAGATTGATTTGGTTGTGTCAGACTTATGGTTCAGGCATAAGGATAAAACAAAGGAATTCTTTGCAAGATTAAGGGAAGCATCAGAAGCTCCATTTTATTTAGGTACAGGAGCTTATGAAGGTGGAGAAGTGATGCAGATGCATGAAGATCCAGCTAATCCAGGCAGATTAGCTTCTGGAGTTTATGTTATAGAAAAGCCAAGGCTTCATGTTGATTTAACCTATTATGAGATAAGAGCATTGATGCTTAGCTATCCTTTAGGCATGTTTGTAATTGATAGTTCTGAATTAAACGGTTTGACTGAAGAGGGTCAATGTAAAGTTAAACAAGCATTTGAAGATGCTAATCAAAGATTTCCAGAATTTATGGAAAGATATGGCATAAAATCTGATGGATTGCCAAGGATCACTAGACTTGATAATGGAAGCATTGTGGCTCGAGTTGAAAATAATCTAGATCTTACTATGGCATCTGTGTTCAGGGCTAAAATATTTGAAAGATTTGGTTATATCAAAGATCATTATAAAAGATAACCATAATATTAATACTGGTTTTAGAAAACATTAAAAACATATATTATTTTCCTCTTTCTATGTCAACCTTTAGCTTAATCAAAAGAAGAAGAACCATCAGGAAATTCCATCAAAAGACTGTTCCTAAAGATATTCTTAAAGATTGTATTGATGCAGGAAGATTAGCTCCTTCATCTGCTAATAGGCAGCCTTTGGAATTCATAATAGTCACAAAATATCTTGGTCCAATCTTTGGATGCACAAGATGGGCTGGCTACCTGAAGGATGGGACTCCAAAGCAAGGAGAAAAGCCGACTGCTTACATCATAATAATTTCAAACAAAAAGATCAGTGAAGATGCCAGATATGATGTTGGATTAGCAGCAGAAAACATCACTTTAACTGCATTGGAAAAAGGTGTTGCAAGCTGCATAATTGCTTCTTTGGAAAAACAAATATTGATGGACATCCTAAAGATACCTTCCCATTACCAGATTGAGCTCCTGATAGCTCTCGGTTATCCTGCCCAAGAATCAAAAGAGACAGAATTAAAAGATATCAATGACATCAAGTATTGGCTTGATGAGAACAATGTCCTGAATGTCCCAAAAAGAAGCATGAAATATGTTTTGCATGAGGAAGAGTTCTGAATATTCTTTATTTGTCTATTATTAAAATATGATTCTTAAAAAATAATCCAACCATAGGTTTACTACCAAAAACTTTATATATAATTTATATATCTATAACTTATAGGTATATAAGATGGCAACAACAATTGCTTTAAAGGATGAAACACATTACATGTTGAAGATGATGAAAGAAGAGTTAAATACAGATTCATACGACGATACAATACAAAAAATTATTGGCAAAGTAAAAAAACCAAGAAAATCTTATTTAGGGAAATTCAAGGGTCTTGGTAAATTTAAAAGGGATCAAATTGACCGTTTTAGTTGATTCATGGGGATGGTTAGAATATTTTGAAGACACCAAAGTTGGTCGAGAGATTGCTAAATACATAGATTCTGATATGACTCTTTTTATTAGTGTAATTAATTTATCCGAGGTATATAAACAAGGATTATTGCACAAGAATGAAAATCAAGCTAATGAAATGGTCCATATTATGATGTCAAGATGTTTTCTAATTCCTGTTGAATCAGCAATTGCATTAAATGCAGCAAAAATAAACAAAGAAAAGAAATTTGGATTAGGGGATGCACTAATTCATGCAAGTGCAAAAGCTCATAATTTAAAGCTACTTACAGGAGATCCTCATTTCAAGAGAGAGAAAGATGTCATATATGTTGGTCCTTAATTAAGATCATTAATTAAGAATTTCTAAGATTATTTATGATCTATTTTAGGATTTTATTAATTTCTACCAATAATCTGCTTTGGCTTATCCCCAGCCTCAACTTCCCACCACCAACAATCCCTTTTGTAAACCACATTGCCTGCTGTTTGATTGTCTTGAATCTGATCTTATACTTTTTTGTCAAGACCAGATACTCCTTAAATTGTTTCAGTCTATCTTTATTGCTATACTCTCCTTTTTTAAGATAGTCATTTATCTGCTTAAAGATATAAGGATTTCCCATTGCAGCCCTTCCAATCATGATGTAATCAACTCCTGATTCATCAAGCCTTTGCTTAAAAATTTCAGGAGAATTCACATCACCATTTCCAATAACTGGAATTTTAACTGATTCTTTCACCTTTTTGATTATCTTCCAGTCAGCTTCACCAGAATATCCCTGATCTTGTGTCCTTCCATGCACTGCAATCGCAGCAGCACCATTCTTTTCAGCTATCTTAGCCACTTTTACAGCATTAATTTTATTCTCATTTATCCCAATCCTGATTTTGACAGTAATTGGATTGCTAACTTCAGAACAAAGTTTTTTGATAAGTTTTCCAATCAATTCTGGCTTCTTAAGCATTGCTGATCCAGCCCCTGTATTGATGACCTTATAAGCTGGACACCCGCAGTTGATATCAATTATATCAAACTTTTTCTCAACCAATCTTGCAGCTTGAATTATCTCTTTCTCAGAGCTTCCAAAAAGCTGGACAGCTTTTGGCTTTTCACTTGGATCAACACAAAGCATATCATAGCTTTGCTCACTGCCTCTGACTAATGCAGAAGAGCTCACAAACTCAGTATATGTCAAGCCAGCTCCATACTTTTTTGCTAAAGCCCTGAATGCAACATCTGTTACTCCTGACATTGGAGCAAGTATTGCTTTTGAATTTAATTTTGGGAATTTATTTGTCATACAGTCATATTTACAAACTATTTTATAATCTTTCTCTTTTTTTAACTTATACCATAGCAAAATTTATAAGTAACATTCATAAATATATCCAAAAGAGGTGAATCATGTTTATAGAGTTCTTGATTGTGATAATCGGTTGCATTTTCATAATCCTGTTGGCAAATCTTGTTGTCAAGATATCTATCATCTTAGCAGAGCAGTTTGGCTTGTCCAGCACTTTTGTCGGAATGACTATTTTGTCAGTGGGCACATCTCTTCCTGAAATTGTAACTCATGTTATAGGAAGCCTGAAGATATTGGCTGAGCCTAGTTCAATGAATACTGTCTCAGCATTAGTGATTGGCACTAATATTGGATCTGATATCTTTCAGCAGAATTTCATTCTTGGTATTGTAGCTATCCTTGGTACAGTTTTCTTGCTTAAGAAAGAGATCAATCCATCTATTGGGGGTTTGATAGGGGGGTCTGTGATATTATTGGTTTTCTCATTAAATGGCATTATCTCAAGAGGTGAGGGGATTTTCTTGGTTTTAGGATATGTTGCTTATATATTCTATCTTGAAAAGAGTGGATTTAATACAAAATTAAAGAAAAAAACCTTTAAAGGAAGATATATTATCATCGATATATTTCTTTTAATCATAAGTTTCATAATAATCGCATTTTTCGCAGAAAAGGTTCTGGATTCTGCCCAAATCCTGGTAAAATCTCTTCCTATAAGCGCATCATTTTTTGGCATAATCATCATAGGGATTGCTGCAGCATTGCCTGAGCTGACAACTGCATTGGTTGCGCTTAAGGAAAAAAGAAATGGAATGTCAGCAGGAGTATTGATAGGCAGCAATGTGACAAATCCAACTCTAGCCTTAGGTCTAGGAGCAATGATCTCAACATATAGAGTCCCAGACGTTGTAATCATATATGATTTGCCTGTAAAGATTATCAGTTCACTTCTCATATTAGTTCTCTTATTGAAATACAAGAGATTGGGTAAGATTCATGCAGTCATCCTGATATCAATGTTCTTGGCATATCTGATCATAAGAAACATATTTTTCCCAGTTGATTTCTAAACTGAGATCTCAGGATTTGTTTATTTTACTTTAACCAATATTAGCAGTTTAAATAAAGAATAAAAAAATATCAAGTGAGGATTTGGAATGATATCTCACTTGTTCTTCTCTTCCAATCCTTCACAATATTTCTCTGCTTGTATTGCTGCTTCTGCAGCAGAACCAGCAGCAGTGATTGCCTGCTTATAGACAGTGTCCTGGACATCTCCGCATGAAAACACTCCTGCAACATTTGTCTTCCTGTTTTCATCTGTCTTTACAAATCCATTTTCATCTAGATCAATCTTTCCCTTGAAAATGCCTGTATTTGGAGTGTGACCTATTGCTACAAAGACACCATCAATTTTCATATCCTTGATCTTGCCAGTCTTGACATCTTTTATCATGATGCCTGTAACTTTTTTATCATCCCCAGTTATATCTTCGACAACTGAATCCCATATTATGTCTATCTTATCATTGTTCTTGACTCTTTCCTGCATTATCTTTGATGCTCTCAGCTCATCTCTCCTGTGGATTATTGTGACCTTTTTTGCGAATTTTGTCAAAAACAATGATTCTTCACAGGCTGTGTCCCCTCCTCCTACGACAATCAATTCTTTTTCTTTGTAAAAAAATCCATCGCATGTTGCACATGAATGTACTCCTCTTCCCCTATATCTTTTCTCAGCTTCAAGTCCAAGCCATCTTGCGCTTGCTCCTGTTGCAATTATCACAGCTTCAGTCTCAATCTTTTTATTATCAGTTATTATCTCGAGATTATCTGATATTACATTGAACTCTTTCACGCTCTCAGATAAGAATCTTGTCCCGAACTTTTCAGCCTGTTTCTTGACTTTCAGGCTCAGCTCAGTGCCACTTATCCCGTCAGGAAATCCTGGAAAATTCTCCATGACTGAAGCTAAAACTATCTGACCTCCTTCCTGCGGTCCAGTTATCACAAGCGGTTCTAGGTTTGCTCTAGCTGCATAGATTGCAGCAGTATACCCTGATATTCCTCCTCCTATAATAACAACTTTTTCCATTTTAATCATATCTTTCTCTATGTATCCTGTCTTTTGTTGCACCTAATTTTTTGAGCAATTCTGTTGTTTCTTTTATCATCTCAAAAAGTCCGCAGAGATAATAGTCTGCATCAATATTCTTTGGTATATATTTCTTGATCAAATCCTCAACATGCCCTTTTTCTCCCTGATAGTCATCAAATTCTGGCTTGCTTATGATATGATAATATTCAAAATTTGGATATTTCTCACTCAGATACTCAAATTCTTCTTCAAAATATTTGTCTTTGACAAACCTTTTTCCCTGAAAAAGGATTATTTTCCCTTTATAACCATTTTCAAGAATATTCTCAACAATGCATCTGAATGGTGCAATTCCTGCTCCAGTCGCTATAAATACAACATTGGGCTTTTCCATGATCCCTTTTGCAAATTCTCCCATTGGGCCTATAAAATTGATTTTTGACCCTTTATTTAGGTTATGGAAATATGTCGATCCTTTTCCCCCCTCAACTTTTTTTATGCATAAGTCAATATATCCTTTCCTGTCAGGGCTTGATGCTATTGAATAAGCTCTTCGGATCTCTTCCCCTTTTATATCCAGTTTTGCAGACACAAACTGCCCGCATTCAAAACAGAAATCTTTTGGGACTGAGAACTTGAATGTCTTTACATCAATTGAGTTCCTGGTTGATTCAATCAGTTTTGATTCAAATGATAATATTTTTCCCATTATTTTGCCACCAAGAAAATCATATATTCTAATTATTTTTAAATGTTACGAAAATGTTGCATTTTCGAACATCTAAACTTAGAAACATTAAAAAAATTGCTTTGTAATTCTTGACGTACTAAAAATTAGATTTTAGAATAAAAAATTTCTATTGTTTAAATGTTTTGAATTATTAACATTTATTTCGCTATTATCATATTATATTTGTTCTGCACAACTTTTACTTTCACAATCCCATTGTCTGCATTGCATCCAAGGACAAGGACAGCCCTATTGCCATCTTTTCTCTCTAAGACTCCAATCCTGTCATTTTCAAACCTTCCTGGACAGATTATCTTGACATTGATAAGATCATTCTTCTCACATAATTTTGGCAATGTTTTTGTCTCCTTAAGTTTTTCCAAAGGTTTTAACAGTAACTTTCCAGTCTCTTTCTCAATTCTTTTCAGGTCTTTTTGGAAATCTTCCCAAGACTGCTCTTTTATAGGCTTTCTTCCAAGCCTGTTATAGCAGAATTTCTGGATATTAACATTGATCTCCTCATCAAACATCAATCTGCTCTTTTCTGAGAGTTTATTGGATAACTCAATTATTTTTTTGATATCACCCTCATTGACCCCTTTAATGTATACAGGTGTTATAGTGAGATGAAGGTTTTTTGCAACAAATTCAATATTTTTTATGACAAGATCAGGATCATAATTTTTTCCCATGATTTTGGCATTTTTGCCTAATCCAGACAAGGATATGGCAATATTGATCTCTTTGCTGTTCTTCTCTCCAGTTTTCTTTAATTCTTTAACCAGATGCTTGTTCAATAATATACCATTGGTGATTATTGTTATATCCTTTACATAAGTGTTTGCCAGGATGTCATCGCATAATTCAACCAATTCTGAATAAAGGGTTGGCTCGCCATGAGGATTAATCCAGATGCTCATGTCATTCTCTTTCTTGTATTCAAGTAGGTCATTCAGCTCTTTCATAATATATTCCTTGTCAACAACAAAATCAATCTGTTTTTTAGAGCTAAAGCCTTCATTGACAGAGCAGAAATTGCAGTCTGCATTGCAGTTTGTGATTGGCTTTACTTCAATCATCTCTGACCCTTTGTCAACAATCCCTAAGAAATTCAGCCCAATCATTGGCATTCCTAGATCCTCATCAACATATATAGCTCTGTTTCCATTCAATGAATAGGTAAGGTCTTTCTTGAACTTTCGTATGAACTGCATTAGTTTCTTTTCAATCCTCTCATTATCTTTTTTTCCAACTATTAATCTGCTTGCTTTGATCTTAAAATCTCCTATCGATTCTACTAAATCATTTTTTAAGAATTCTTTATAGAACATCCTATAAATAATCACCCTTATCTTATCCCCTTTCTCTGAGAATTCTAAGTCATTTAATTTGAGCATAATAACCTATCTTAATTTGACATTTAAAAACCTTTCTAGAGAATCTGATTATTCTGTTATCCCGAAACTGGTTCCGGTCACGAAACTAGTTCCGGTTTTTAAAGGAATTCCATACTTGTTGTGGCGTTTGGTAATGTAGACTCATATGTGGTCGTTCTGTGTTGTAGTGCGTGATGAAATCTTTTATGTTGCTGAATGTTTCTGTTATGTATTCTTCTTTGTAGGTTCTAAAAAATCGTTCGACTTTGCCGTTTGTTTGGGGTCTGTTCACGGGCGCTAAGCTATGTTTTATTCCTAATGTTATTAATTCAAGTTGGAATTTATTTAATTGCAGGATTCCTTTTGAATCTGGAGTATTATTGAAATATGTGCTGCCATGATCAGTCATTACTGATTTTGGTTTTCCAAAGTCTGCCATGCCCGATTTTAAAAGTGCCAATGAGTTGATTATATTGGCATTTTTGAAAACGCCATAACTTGTTATTAATCTTGTCCTATCGTCGATATAAACTGCAAAATGTTTATCTGTAAACGGACAATGTGTCCAATCAGTATGCCACATATCATTAGGATTTGGTAATTCAAACCGAACCCATTTTCTTGATTTCTGTTTTTTATAATTTGGTACAACTAAATTGTGTTTATTCAATATTTTTTCAATCTGTCTATGACTTATTGAGAAACCCTTATTTTTGAGATGCTGTTCAATACGCACAGCACCCCATTTAAAACGAGTTCTCAAATCAACAATAACGATTTCAGCATTAAAATTAATGACTAATTCAGGTCTTCCAGTTTTATGGTCTTTTAAACCATCAAAACCAAATTCTGCATAAATTCTCATTAATCTCCTAACATAACTCTCACTTACATTCTGCGCAAGAGCCAATTTAGAAGGAGATATTCCCTTTAACTTCTGTTTAATGAGCCATATACGTTTTCCATAATTTAGTTTATACATATTAACCACCCAAGAT
Source organism: Candidatus Woesearchaeota archaeon (assembly GCA_043810355.1). Taxonomy (GTDB): domain Archaea; phylum Nanobdellota; class Nanobdellia; order Woesearchaeales; family JAGVYU01; genus JAZDHV01. Next base: position 143 of record JBDROB010000021.1, on the reverse strand, counting down.
GATTAATAAGCGGAACTAAAAACGTGATACTATATTATAAAAACCTCAAACCAAAAGCTTTATTAGACCCTCAATCTTAACATCACCATGAAAAAATCAAAATCTGATAAAGCAGGCGGTCTTTTCTTTGTAGGTTCTTTGAT